>NZ_JAUVEY010000148.1:0-5336 GCF_030594565.1 Methanococcoides sp. | reverse complement strand
AAGCATAATGTACCGGACCAAGCCCTTTGAAAAAAATGATCAAATGAAAAATGGGTGGTCTCAAATTGAGACCCGAAATTCTGCTTTACTGAGGGTAGGTTGCTGACAAACTTGACCCATCCACATTAAATGTGAACGTTAATGCTTTAGTTTTGTACTTAACTTCATTGGAATAGAATGTCAATGTTCCCGATCCATCGGTCAGGCTGGAATCAACATCTGTAGTAGCACCGCTCCAAGATCCAGATACTGTATTGCCTGCTACATCATTTTGTATAGTCACAACTGTCTTAGCAGAAACAAATAGATTTTTGCCTGCATTTCTTGTTATGATATCCACACTATCAATATATATTGTATTTTCGAGTGGGTCCGTAGCATTGGTTATAGTCACGGTAGCGCTGGCAGTATCCGTTGCAATATCATCATCTGTTATTGTAAGGTAGACTTCGTAGTTTCCAACTGAGCCGTAAGCATGTGTAGGGTCAATAGCACTGCTGGAGTTTCCATCTCCAAAGTCCCAATAATAAGAAACCACTGTTCCATCCGGATCGGTCGATCCCGATCCATAGAACTGTATTGGAGTTCCTACAACACCACTATATGGCCCACCTATAGAAGCAGTCGGGGCTACATTTTCAACAGGTGTAATATTTATAGAGTCCAATGCAGCCTGTGCATCGATGAGGCCATAGCCATATCTATCGTCCCATCCGGCAGTTCCCAGATCCTTTGCAGTTGATTCAAGCGCAGTTCTCACTTCACCATTAGAGGCACCCTGAGATATCAATAGAGCTGCAACACCTGAAACATGTGGAGCTGCCATGGAAGTACCCTGGAAGAAATAGTAACCAAAGTCTTTAGGGTCTTTTGTGCCAGGATTAAAAGTGTTCTGAAGTATCCCGTCTACATATCCATCTCCGTTCAGGTCCTGCTTCGTATTTCCACCAGGCGCTACCACATCAAGTTCCATTCCATAATTCGAATATGGTGCTAAGTTCCCATCATAGCCTGTTGCTCCGACTGCAATACATTTCTCATAGGCAGCCGGATAGCTAGTAATATTTGTTCCATCATTGCCTGCAGCTGCTACAATGGTGACACCATGTTCGTCTGCATAGTCAAGTGCATCATCTAAGACAGCACCCGGGTAATAATTGGGTGGGTAACCAAGGCTCATGCTGATGACATCTGCACCATTTTCGGTTGCAAAGTATATCCCATCTACTAATTCTAAAAGTGTTCCGCTTCCACTCTTATCAAGCACTTTTACAGGCATAATAGAACAATCATATGCCACCCCGGCAACCCCAAGACCGTTATTAGTACTCTGTGCAATTGTTCCTGCAACATGAGTACCATGGGAATGGTCATCATTTGGATGATTGTCATTATTGACAAAATCATATCCCGCTACAAATTTAGTATTAACAAGATCCGGGGCAACTTTATATTGCCTATAAGCCTCGTAGGCAACTCCAGTATCAAGCACAGCGACGATAACACCATTCCCGGTGGTGTTTACCCATGCAGGTTCAACGTTGATACCATGATCACTGTATAAATTCCATTGGTAATTGTAATATGGATCATCTGTGAAAACCGTTGTAATGGCATTTGGAACCGCATATTCCACATTCGGATTCTTACTGTAGATCTCGACCATCCTTTCAACGTTCTTTTTCTGTGGGATCTTCAGAACTTTGAAACCGGCATATTGGCTTGTGTATTTTTCTGTAGCTCCATTTCTGGCATTTATATTTGCGATCTTTTCATTTGAAAGACCTGGAGCAAACTTGACAATGATCTCGCCAGGTACGTATAAGCCATTATTTGGCATATCTATAGTCAATTCTTCATAAATATCATGAGCATTCACCGATGGTGCGAACGCAGAGACTGGAATTACCATCCCTGCGATCAATAAACATACGGTCAATACAGTAAGTTTTCCACTGTGAAAATCCATTGTACCACCTCTTATAATTAATACCACAAATAATTCCTGAGTATTAATCATTAATTACCAAAATTTAAATAGTTTTTGTCTTCAGATGCCGTCAAAAAGAGATTATCAAATTAAAAGGCTGAGCAGATAGAATAATCTATATCCCATTATTACAGTTATATCTACAAATATGTTGAGAGTACGGGGGTAACATTATACTCAACAATAAAGTTCCTGATTGCGATACAAAAGGCGATGAGCATAGCATTTCTCTTGAAGAGTTTCTCAAAAGGTTCGATGCTGGTATCGAGGGATTAACAACACGTGAAGCCTTAGAAAGGCTGGAGATATGTGGAAGGAATATTTTTGAGAATATAGGGGGAGAATCAGTTCTTAAAAAGTATTTTAAGCAATTCAACAATTTTTTCTCGGTCCTGCTTATTGCAGGGGCTTTGCTTTCATATGCATCAGAGCTGCTGGACCCTGGAAAAGGCAACTTGTACATCGCCATTGCGCTTTTTGGAGTTGTCATTCTCAATGCCACGTTCACCTTTATACAGGAATATCAGGCAGAACAGATAATGGCGAGTTTTCGCCAACTTATACCCCCTGTTGCCAAGGTATTGAGGGATGGGGAAATAAAGGAAATATTGGCACCCGAACTGGTTGTCGGGGATGTCATATTCATTGAAGAAGGAGACAAGGTCCCTGCTGATGGCCGGCTCATTGAAGAGAATACTTTAAAGGTTGACAATTCGTCATTGACCGGTGAGGCTGAGCCACAGTTACGCTCCCTTGAATGTACCCACCCAAATATACTCGAATGCAGGAATATGGTCTTCTCAGGAACGCTTGTATTGACAGGTAACGGAAAAGCTGTTGTTTATGGAACCGGCCAGAATACACAGATGGGAAAGCTTGCAACCCTGACGGAACAGACAACATCAGTTGAAACACCTCTTCGCAAAGAGCTCAATAATTTCATCCGGATCATCTCAATAATTGCAATATTTCTCGGAATATCATTCTTTACTATCGGTTTTGTGACACATGACCTGTTCCTGTTGAATCTCATTTTTGCAATAGGTATCATAGTTGCCAATGTCCCCGAAGGATTGCTTCCAACTGTAACCCTTTCCCTAAGTCTGGCTTCAAAAAGAATGGCAAAAAGGAATGCACTTATCAAGCGGCTCGAATCCGTGGAAACCCTTGGATCGACCACGGTCATTTGTACGGATAAGACCGGAACACTGACCCAGAATAAGATGGTCATACATTCAATGACTCTGGGCTTTGAACAAATTGATGTGAGCAACGGGGAAGTTCCACCGGACATTCTAATGAAAGTAGCAGTACTTTGCAATAATTCAAGGCTCGTTGAAGGACCTTCGAGATATAAGGGAGATCCCACTGAAGGTGCTTTGTTGATGTACGCATCCAAGTTTACTGATATTGATGTGATGCGGGAAAATAATACTCGCTTGAAGGAATATTCTTTCGACTCCCTGAAAGAAAGAATGCAGGTAATTTACCATACTGATTCGGATGAACAGGAATCCTACCTGAAAGGCGCAACTGAAGTTGTTATTAAAATGTGCGACCATGTCCTGATGGACGGGGATGAAGTACCTATTACCGAAGATGACCGGAACGAGCTCCTTGATATGCATTTGAAGATCGCAGGAAGAGGTGAACGTGTGCTTGCTCTTGCATATCGCAGGGCTGAGGAGGAGATCGAATACGACACAGGTTTTACATTTATCGGTTTTGCCGGTGCGGTCGATCCTCACAGACCTGAGGTCAAAGATGCTATTCACAAATGTCACCGGGCCGGAATAAAGGTAGTGATGATTACAGGAGATCATCCGGTAACTGCCCTTTCCATTGCAAAGAACGTTGGTTTTAGTAGCAATGGCCATGAGCCGGTGATGATCACAGGTGCTGAGCTGGACAAATTATCAATTGATGAACTTTCAAAAAAACTGAAGGCTCCGTATATTATATTCGCACGAACATCCCCGGTTCAGAAATTGAAGATAGTACAGGCGTTTCAGTCAAGGGGAGAGATAGTGACCATGACCGGGGATGGTGTAAACGATGCTCCTGCAATAAAGAACGCAGACATGGGTGTCGCCATGGGAAGCGGTACGGATGTTGCAAGAGAATCTGCTGACATGATACTTCTTGATGATAATTTCGCCACTATCGTCAATGCAGTGGAAGAAGGAAGGACCGTCTTCGATAACATCAAGAAGTTCATTGCCTACATCCTTACAAGCAATATTCCGGAAATACTGCCATTCATTGCATTTGTCCTCCTTTCGATACCCCTGCCCATGAACGTGCAGTTGATCCTTGCCATCGACCTTGGTACAGATATACTTCCGGCACTGGCACTGGCTGTTGAGAAGGGGGAAGGGGACATAATGAAGCGTCCTCCCCGATCAAAATATGAAAAGCTCCTGACACCACAGGTACTTTTGACATCCTATGGAATGAAAGGACCCATCGAAGCTCTGGCGGGTTTTACCTGTTACTTTGCAGTACTTCTGGATGGAGGCTGGACCTGGGGACAGGCATTACTAAGTAATGAACTTCTCTACAGACAGGCCATAATGGCATTTTTTGCTGCGGTCATAATCTGCCAGATAGCAAATTTGCTCGTATCACGTACAAGAGTGGAATCAGCATTGTCCAAGAATATGTTCACGAATAAAATGATACTACTGGCGATAGTGAGTGAATTATTGATACTTTCCATGATAATGTTCCATCCATTTGCGAACACGATCTTTGGAACAGCACCGGTCTCAATGGAATATCTTGTACTTGCAATGCCTTTTGCAATATTGCTGTTCGTGCAGGATGAGATAAGGAAATATTACATCAGAAAAGGATCGTTGCTTGCAAAGACTTTCCTGAAATGGTGATCATGTCAAACTATACTGTTAATTAGTTAGTTAGTTAACCAAATAACAGTTGAGAAGTTAATTGGAGGGGAATGCTCAGATAGCTAACTCGAAACTGAACAACAATATCAGGAAGATCAAATACAGCAAGAGCAATGCCATTCCTTCTATTCTCCTGATTTCCCAGTGAGTGTGGATGAACCATAACAGAACAACACTGATTATGATCATGAACGGGATCGTGAACATGATGCTTAGTCCTGTTATTTCAAGAGGGAACACGAATGCAGAGATTCCCAGTACCAGAAGGATATTCGTTATGTTGGAACCGATCACATTCCCAATTGCAATGTTCCCATAACCTTTACGTGCAGCAGATATTGTCACCATTAGTTCGGGGAGGGAGGTACCGATTGCAACCATTGTGATACCGATGAATGTGTCAGGGAGCTGAAAGAGCTGTGCAAAGAATATTGCTT
>NZ_JAUVEY010000102.1:0-7929 GCF_030594565.1 Methanococcoides sp. | reverse complement strand
AGAAAACCCCATCATCTTCCATTTAAGTTCCTTAATATGCTCCAATTACCAAAACATGATGCACATTCAAAATTATACTAGATTGATTTAAGATAATTCTTAGACCTTCAGCAATCAGCCGTTCAAAAAACCATCGAGCCTTCTAATACCTTCCTCGATATTCTCAAGACTGTTAGCATACGAGAATCAGATATATCCTTCCGCACCGCTGCCAAAGTCAATTCCCGGAGTCACAGCCACCCCCGCTTCGTTCAGTATCCTGCGGCTCATCTCAAGGGAATCCGAACCGAACTCACGTGCATCGGCAAGAACATAGAAAGCACCCTTTGGCTCGTACCCTATACGGAACCCTATATCTTTCAGGCGTTTCAGAAGATACTTCCTGCGCTCATCATAGGTAGCCACCATCTTATCCACATGGTCCTGTGGACCTTCCAGGGCAGCAATACCCGCTTCCTGAACGAAGCTATTGGCACAGATGAAGAAGTTCTGCTGTAATTTCTGCAACACCCTCATACAATCAAGCGGAGCTATCAAATAACCAAGCCGCCAGCCTGTCATACAGTACTTCTTTGAAAAACCGTTCAGAACGAACGCATTATCAGTGTATTCAAGAATGCTGTGATCCTCGCCCTCATACACAAGCCCCTGATATATCTCATCCGAAATGATAGGAACATCCCCAGCCACCTCAGCGATACCCTGCATCTCCCTTGAAGACATGACATAACCTGTGGGATTTGAAGGACTGTTCACAAGGATGGCTTTCGTATCTTCGTCCATGTTCTCGGAAACCAGTTCCGGTGTCAGCCCGAACCCGTTCTCCTCAGAAGTATATGCAAAACTGGGAACAGAACCAAGAGCTGTCGCAAAATTCGGATAACATGCGTAATGGGGGTTCGGAAGCAGCACCTTATCGCCCTGGTCCAGAAGGGCCATGAAGCTGAGCATAAGAGCAGGACTGGTACCGGAAGTGACAAGCACCTGTTCAGGAACCAGGTCGAGCCCGAACCGGTTATTATAATCATCAACTATCGCAGTTCTAAGTTCGTAAATGCCCTGACTGTGAGTATATCGTGTCTTACACGCAGTCAAAGCCTGATGAGCAGCCTCACATATGTGCGGTGCTGTTGGAAAGTCCGGCTCCCCGATCTCAAGATGCACCACATCCTTCCCATCATGTTCCAGCTTCTGTGCATTTTCAAGAACTTCCATCACATAGAACGGAGGAATATTGACCGATCTTTTGGATAATGATAAAGGGCTCATATTAACAAAGTCTCCTGATATTAAAAATAATAATGTATTCCTGATGAGATAATATTTAAGGATGCCTTTATGTCATCCATTCGAAAAAACCAATATTAAGGAGAAGGATATCACTCCTCCTTGCAATACTCCTTAACATCAGCAATACATGCCTCGTATAATTGTTCCCTGAGGTCAGGCACAGCAGAAAGAGCCCGGGTCCAGTCCGGCATCAGCACATCAGAAGGATCATGCCTGTAATCATCACCAGCACTTCTTATCACACGTGCGAACATATCCACATATGTCTCTTCTTCATGCCTGTTATAATAAAGCCCATTGCAAAGAGCATCCGCATGATATCTTCGGATAAGGTCCTGACCTAATCGTTTATATCTGACATGGATCCCGTGGAGGTATGCTTCTGACATGCGGTTATCCGTAGACTCTGTCACAACGCGCATAAATGTTGTGAAAATATCACCTACCATCTTGCAAAGACCTTCTGATCTATTTGTACCCAATTGCTGATGTTTGTGGTCATAATAGCCCAGATCGATCTGACATATCTTTTTTGTTGTAGTGTTCCTGTAAACCTCTGCAAGAAGACCAACTTCAAGCCCCCAGTCAGCAGGAATGCGTATGTTCATGGCAAGGTCACTGGTCATAGCGAACTCCCCGGCAAGAGTATACCTGAAAGCAAGGAAATATCTCAATATATCTGCTTTAGACTCGGATTGCAAAGTATCGAGCAAAGGACGAACAAAAAGTCGGAAAACACGCCCATGCATAGCCATGCCATCCATATCTATCCTTGCATAGTAGCCTTTATTAAAAAAGAAATTAAGCTCGGTCTCTACAATAGGATAAAGGAGCTTTGCCGGAAAATCCACTGAATATGTCACAATGTCCGCATCGTGGAAAGCAATAGCATACGAATCAAGAGTTGCTATGCCAATAGCTATCCAGACATCTTTTCCTTTTCCCTTAAAAGATGTAAGATCAATACCTTTCTTTTTCATACCGAAAATGATATGCTGTATCCGTGGACCATCACACCATACGATAATATGGGGAAGTTTAAGGTCTTTAAAATATTCGACCACATGCACATACTGTTCAGTACTTTCAGCTGCCAGAGCAACCACAACCTGGCTTATATAAGTACATTCATTAAGGTCTGTGATTATTTTTTTGAGAGGTGGGTTCTCAACTTCCTCATAAAGAATAGGAATGATAAGTGAAGCAGGTCTGCGTTCCTTTAGCTCCTCTATTCTCCTAACAAGCTTTTCTTTGTCGATACAAAAATCATGAATCGTTGTAATGTATTCTTGATAAAAATCCATTTAACTCCCCGAATAGCGAAAGCACCCATAATTCAAGAGTTAATTCTCATGTAACCCTTTATAAGGATGCCAACCCCCAGATTGACGATATTAAGGAATATTATGTTATTAAGTAGAATATCTATATATAGAACATACAATATAAGCTTTTATACAAAAGAGAAGGGGAAATTATACTATTCCGCATAATCGGCAGCATTCGACATTGTCGATTGGATATTGATAAGGTGGGGGTATTTTGAAATATATCATATTTACAGATCTGGATGGCACGCTGATAGACCATGACACATACTCATACGATGCTGCAAGACCAGCACTTGAGCTCTTAAATGAGAAAGAGATACCATTAATATTCTGTACAAGCAAGACACGTGCAGAACTTGAAGTATATGTTGATGAACTTGAATGCCACCATCCGTTCATATCAGAGAACGGAGGAGCGATTTTCATACCAAAGGATTATTTCAGCATTGAGCTGAAAGAAGGGGATGAGATTGGAAATTATAAAGTCATAGAATTTGGAACATCATATACCAGGATCAGAGGAATTCTTGAAGACATCCGCAAGAAGACCGGTTTTAAGATAACAGGATTCGGCGATCTCGATGGTGAAGGTGTGAGCGAGGACACAGGCCTTGACATCCACTCGGCAAAACTTGCCAAACTGCGAGAATATGATGAAGCGTTCCGGCTTGAAGAAGATGAGAATGCAAATGCAAAGGTCATCGAACTGATACACGCTGCCGGACTGAACCATACAAAAGGGGGACGCTACTGGCATATTATGGGAGACAATGACAAAGGAAAAGCCGTCAGAGCATTGACTGAGATCTACAGGCAACAATTCAAAGAAGTCACCACAATAGCACTCGGAGACAGCCTGAACGATCTTCCCATGCTAAAAGCCGTGGATATACCATTCCTTGTGCAAAAGCCGGATGGTAAATATGATCCATCGATAATACTGACAGAGATCAAGCATGCTGATGGCATTGGACCTGTCGGCTGGAACAATGCCATAATGGACCTTATCGGAAAAAACGATGACATTTGAGCATACTTGATAATAAAGGGGGTAATTAATTGGTACGCGTTGAAAATATGATCTCAAAGGCTTTTTTGTTGGGTATAATAGAGATGGTTGACAAAGACGGACTGGAAGAAACAACTGACTGGCTCCAAAAAATAGGGCTAAAACTTGCAGAGATAGAAGGACCTGGATTTGAAGGTGCACGTGAAGATGATATCAATTACATACCACTCTGCCCGTTCTCCAACATACTTTTGGATTTCATTCAGATGTGCGGTGAGCGTCCTTCACAGTTCACCGAACTTGTAAATCTCTCCAACAGAAAAATGGAGGAAGCTGAGGATGGATGGAAATATCCGGCACTTACGACCGTTACCGGCATCCTTTATCACAGTTACACCACAAAGCGTGCTGAACTCGCTGGTGTCGAACTTCTCAATGTAGGCTCGAAATGCCCTCGAACACATAATAATGTGTATAACGAAAAAGCCCTTGAAAGGGCCGGGATGAATAAAGAAGAAGTGGACAAATATCTCGAAAGATCGTATTACGTTTGCAAGATGCAGTATCCTGACAAGGAGTGAGCCCATTGAATCTGATCGAAGCAGAAAGACTTTACGAGAACAGCGTGAAGATACTGAAAAACAACCAACATGAGAAAGGAGGATTCTATGCAAGCCCTCCAGGAACACGTTACCCTTTCATTTATCCCAGGGATCATTCTGTAGCTATTCTGGGATGCATTGCAGCAGACATGATGGATGAAGCAAAGAAAGGGCTTGAATTTGTACTCAATTCACAAAAACCTCTTGGAGAATTTTCCCAGAGATATGATATCGATGGAAATGATGCCAGTTATAAAGACCTTCAGATCGATGGAAATGGCCTGGTCCTCTATTCCATGGGAAAATATTTTGAAGCAACTGGCGGGATGTTCTTTGAAAAACTGGCAGACAAGAGTTTTGTTGAAAAACACTGGGAGACCATTTCAAAAGCAGTCGAATTCATTCTCATGAACAAGAACGAAGAGGTGGATCTTGTTCATACCATAAACAGCATTCACGAATATCCGGCATACGAGCACGGATTCGAGATTTACGCGAATTGTGCCTGTTGTGCCGGAGTACAAGCTGCGGTGAAAATGGGAGCAGCTTTAGGAAAGGATGTTACCACATGGGAAATGGAAGCTGAAAAAATAAAAGAGGCGATCCTCACCCGAATGTACAGCCCGAGAAGGCGATCTTTCATCAAATGCATACGTGTAAAAGAGAAGAGCAGCAATCCCATTGGTTACGATGCTTTTGCATCCAGTGTCATTGATGTAGATGTTGTCGAATATGCACCTGCCTATTTTGGCATTATTGAACAACAGGATATTAAGAACCGTTATACTGTCAGGAGGATCCATGACAAACTTTGGGATAGCGAAATCGGTGGATTGAACCGCTACCCTGAGATGTGGGACAGGAACAATGGCGGATATGGACCCTGGTGCCATTTTACCTGCCAGCTGGCAAGCCATTACACTGCTATTGATGATCAGGATATGGCAGAAATGTATCTTGGTTGGGTGGTCGATATGGCACATAACTATCTACTACCTGAACACATTTCAACCATAGAACGTTTCGAGATTTGGTTTGAGGATTATACCAATGCAAAGATACTGAGAGACAGTAAGCTGACGATGATAGAGAACGTTCGTAACCACCCAAAATGGAAGGACGGTATGGCATATGTGACCATTCCGCTTATCTGGCCACATGCAGAGTATATTAGAGCATATAAGAACTACATTGAAAAATTTGGATAAGACAGTTGAATAAATGGCATGCTCACATTATCTTTATCATTAGATAGTTTGTGTGCCACTGCTTTTCTTTTTTGTTCTCCAAAAAACCTATTTTGTCAGACCCTTCCATCCAACTTTATTTCTTGCAGACTACAAAAAGATATAATTTGTAAGTGGACAAAAATTGATATACCAATCATATAATATATATTGATGGACATATTTAGTTTAATAGTATTAAAGTGGAAAACTGCATTCTGATCTGTCCGCACAACAGGTAATTTCAATTGAAGATCAAACAATGGTAAGAACAATAGCATTACTGTTGTAGGATCCGGAAGGTTCAGATTTACATGAACAGTCTAAAAGTGAGGGTGTTTCAATGAATAATCATATAAACAGGATATCAACCGGAATTCCGGGTCTTGATACAAGGCTTGATGGTGGGTATCCACAAGGAGAATCTTTTTTAGTGACCGGTACTCAAGGTACGGGTAAAACTATTTTTGGATTACATTTTCTTGAAAAGGCATGCAGCAACAATAAAAGATGTGTCCTTATCGCTACTGAAGAGATGCCATACAATCTGGTAAAGCAGGCGAACATGTTCGGTTTCGACCTTATGGGACACATCGAATCAGGATTATTACAAATTAACCGTGTTTATGATCAAAGGACGAACTATGTAAGGAATAAGACCGGCAAAATGTATGACCCAACAAAAAGGGAAATTGGCCTTATGGACCTTCTTGATTACATCCCAGCCTCAACGGATGTTGCAATAATCGATAATATCGGAGTGTTCACTCTTGAAATGACCCCGAGAGAACTAAGGGATAAATTGGATACAATGATACAGATACTTGCGGAAAGGAACTGTACAGCCCTTTTCATCATGGATGATGCCACTCACGAGATAACACATAACATCGCAGATTATTCTGTCTGCGGCTCTATCAACCTGATGATGAAGGATAATCCAGAGAATCTCCAAATAGAGAGATTTATAAAAATAATTAAGATGAGGAGGACCTGTATCCCCATGAAATTGATGAAATTCAACATCACTCCAAAAGGAATAAATCTTGAGAACCCTCTGCAACCTTTATATTGTCCAAATGTTTACAATCTATAAGAAAAAGTTCAATCCATTATCTCATCTATTGGAGATATAAGACTGAACTTTTCAACATCAAAGAGCCCCATGTCAGTAAGCCGTAAAGAAGGTATTACCGGAAGCGCTATGAAAGAATGTGTGATAAATGGAGCAGGAAGGGTACAACCAGTCTCTTTTACTGCTTTATGAAGATCATTGAGCTTCTTTTCAACCTCAGCCGCAGGCAATGTGCTCAAAATACCTGCAAATGGAAGTTCGAGCTTTTCCACGACCTTGCCATTATTGACCACACATATGCCACCGTTCATGCTGCGTATTGTATTGGCACACAATGCCATATCCGAATGATCGGTACCTGTAACGACAATGTTGTGACTGTCGTGACCAATGCTTTGCCCGATGGCACCGTTCTTGATACCCATCCCCTTGATGAAACTTGCACCAATGTTCCCGTTCCTTCCATGCCTTTCAATGACAACGACCGAAAGCACATCATTCTCAACGTCAGGCATCAATATGCCATCCATATCCGAATGCAATACAAAGGTATCTTTCTCAGTCACGATAAGGTCAGGAACTACTTTAATGACCCACACCCCATGGTCTTTGTCCGCATTGGATCTTATCTGCAGATCTGATGCAGTAACTTGATCGAATTCCACAGTATTGAACACTGTATCCGGATATTCGTACGAAGGAACAAAACTTTCCACCGGCCTGCCAGATGCATAGACCGAGTCTATAATGAATTCCTCAATATCAGCTAGTACGATAATGTCAGCCTTTCTTCCCATGGAAAGCGAACCGACAATATGGTCCACACGATAATGTTTCGCAGCATTGAGGGTACACAGAGAAATAGCATCCATGGGTGAAAGTCCCAGTTCCATCGCCCTTCTGACGATCACATCCATATAGCCTTTCAACAGGTCAGATGGGTGCTTGTCATCCGTCACAAAGAAAACATTTTCAAGGGAAACACCATCCTCGATCAGGCGGGGAAGGAATTTATCAAGTGATTTTGCAGCCGAACCTTCCCGTATCATTAGTTTCATCCCAAGACGCAGCTTTTCAAGAGCTTCTTCATACTCGATGGATTCATGGTCAGTGGATATTCCGGCACACATGTAGCCGAACAACTGCTCTCTGGAAAGTGCAGGACAGTGACCGTCAACGACCAACCTTTCCTTGAGCGCTACCCGTATCATTGAAAGCTTTGCTTCATCACAAAGGATGACTCCGGGATAGTCCATCATCTCACCAAGTCCGACAACGTCCTCATTAGCCATCAGGGATGAAATATCATCAACATTGATGGAAGCTCCAGCAGTCTCAAAGGAAGTTGCAGGAACGCAGGAAGAGACAGCAACAAAAGCATTAAGAGGAAGGGTAG
>NZ_JAUVEY010000190.1:0-2951 GCF_030594565.1 Methanococcoides sp. | reverse complement strand
AAAAAGTTCGATCCTAAATGGTTCGTAGACCAGTTGTTCGAATAATTACAGAGGGAGCAAACTCCCTCTTAGTTTAATTTATGTTCTTCAGTCCCTTCTGCAGACTGCCTTTATTTCAGTTGTAAGGTCTTCCAGTCTTTTATCAACATTATCCCCTGACGCAATAATATCCACAAAAGCAGAACCCACTATAACTCCGTCCGCACCTGCATCTATGATTTTTGCAGCTTGTTCTGCATTGGAAATGCCAAAACCTACAGCCTTTGGGATGTCTGTCCTGACCCTTGATATAATGTCAGAGGTCGCAGCTGTAACATTGGAGCGCGTTCCTGTAACGCCTAATCTTGAGACAATGTATACAAAACCGGACGTCTTAGACAATATCATCTCTATTCTCTCATCAGTAGTGACAGGAGCTACCAAAAATATCAGGTCCACTCCTTCCTTTGAACAGCAGTTTGCAAGATCATTGCTTTCCTCTGCCGGCAGATCTGGGATGATCAATCCGCTGATGCCTGAACTAACACAATCCTTTACAAATCTCTCAATTCCGCGTTTGAATATCAGATTATAATATGTCATACACACAAGCGGTACCTGCACATCAAGGCTTCCCACAAGTTCAAAATACCTGTCCGGGTTCATTCCTCCTGAAAGTGCTCTTTCGGATGCTGCCTGTATGGTAGGTCCGTCTGCCACCGGATCCGAGAATGGCAATCCCAGTTCAATGATGTCTGCACCGCCCTTTATCAGCGAATCAACAATTCGTGGGGTCGAATCAATGTCGGGATCTCCTGCACACACATAAGCAAGAAGTGCTGTCTCATTCCTGTTCCTTAGTTCATTGAATTTATCAGCTAATCTCATATCACTTCCTCCTTTCGAGTCCGATCACGGTTTCAAGGTCTTTATCGCCTCTTCCGGAAAGGTTGATGACCACAAGCTCACCAAGTTCTCCTGACTCTGCTGCTTCCATGACATGTGCTACCGCATGAGACGATTCCAGTGCAGGGATAATACCTTCCACACGACTCAGTTCGTGGAATGCTTCCAATGCCATATCATCATTGGCAACACGTGGTGTAATCCTTCCTATCTCTGCAAGATGTGCAAGTTCGGGTCCCACGCCGGAATAATCCAATCCTGCCGAAATTGAACTTGACTCGAGGATCTGACCGTACTCATCCTGAAGTATGCGTGTACGAGCACCCTGAAGAATGCCATCCTCTCCAACAGTGAGTGACGCCGAATGAAGTGCAGCACCTTTTGTAGATTTCAACCCACATCCGCCTGCTTCCACGGCAATGAGCTTCACATCATCCTCAATGAATGGATGGAATATTCCCATAGCATTACTACCGCCACCTGTACAGGCAACTATGGAATCCGGATAACGTCCCTCCTTTTCCATTATCTGCTGCTTTACCTCATTTCCGATCACGCTCTGAAAATCCCTTACCATCATCGGATATGGATGAGGACCAACTACTGAACCTATCAGATAATGCGTATTCTCAACATTTGTGACCCAATCACGCAGAGCCTCGTTGATAGCATCTTTAAGTGTCTTTGAACCGGACTCGACAGGATGTAACTCTGTGCCCATGATCTCCATTCGATAAACGTTCATGCGCTGCCTTTGAATATCCTTGGCGCCCATATAGACATGTGTCTCGAATCCCAGATTTGTCCCTGCCATCGCAGTGGCAGTACCATGCTGTCCTGCCCCAGTCTCTGCCACAAGTCTTGTCTTTCCCATATACTTCGCAAGCAACGCCTGTCCGATCGTGTTGTTCAGCTTGTGAGCGCCACCATGTACAAGATCTTCTCTTTTCAGGTAGATCTTTGTACCGTATTTCTTGCTAAGGTTCCTAGCGTGATAAAGAGGCGTTTCTCGACCTGCAAAATCTTTCAGATAATAATCAAGCTCCTTTAGGAATTGTGGATCGTTCCTGTACTTCTCATATCCTTGCTCAAGCTCTTCGAGAGCAGGCATCAGTATCTCAGGGACGAACTGTCCGCCGTACTTACCATACTTTGTATTACTCATATCATACCTCCCTATTATCATTCCCTATTGCCATCAAGTGCATCGACCAGCTCTTTGGTCTTTCTATAAATGTCTCCATCTTTAACAATAGAAGTTCCGATAAGTATTGCATCAGCCCCCGCTCTCATCATCCGTCTCACATCTTCAGGTGTATGCACACCACTCTCACTGATCACAAGGTGGTCTTTACCTGTTCTCCTATCGTACTTCTTTATTATTGGTATAAGTACCTCAGTGGTTGCAATATCCACCTCAAGGGTTGTAAGATCGCGATTATTGATGCCTACTATCTTTGCTGAACTATTCTCAAGCACCTCTATAAGCTCTTCCTTATTGTGCACTTCTACAAGAGGTTCGAATCCCTTTGACCGTGCATATTCAATAAGGTCCTCCAGTTTCTCACCGAGAAGTCCTGCTATCAATAATATCAGATCACTTCTCACCTCATCGAACTGTACCTTATCAATAATAAAATCTTTTCTCAGGACTGGTAGTGAAATAGCTTCTCTGACAGCTTTAAGATTATCAATAGAACCTTCAAAGAACTCCGGTTCTGTCAGAACAGATATGGCAACAGCTCCTGCATTTTCCATATCTATAGCTATTTTTCCCGCTTCTTCCGGTGAAATGTCCATTATTTTCATAGACGGGGATGCAGGCTTGACCTCTGCAATTATCGGAACCTTTCCGCTATTCTTTTTCGAGTGAATAGCTTCAATTATCTTCTCTATCCCCTGTGTATTCCCATTCAAAGTAGGACGATCTTCCGCTTCATAAAGCGTTTTGATCCGCTTTTCCGTAGAATTGATAATTTCATGTATTGCAGAGTGCATAATAACCACTTATGTACATTGACGTATAAATATGTACATACAATTTATTCTATATACATCTTTCGCCA
>NZ_JAUVEY010000105.1:0-7730 GCF_030594565.1 Methanococcoides sp. | reverse complement strand
ATTGAATACATATCAAATGCAAATGCATTGTTTGCAGCTACAAGATCATATTTTTCAACGGACTCAATATCTATGATTTCCTCTTCAGTTACAATTGAATTTTCAACACATCCCACTGAAAACAATAAAAATGTACTCAATATGAGTGCAAAAATAATTTTTGATTTATGCATATTTCTAATAAAAGTAACTGCTATATAGCATTTTTTAATTTAGATTAAACCATAATATACATATATAGTAGTGAAAAAGTTATTCAACAAGTAATTGTTAACAAAAAGAAGGTAGAGGGAAGAATCCCTCTTTAAATTCTATTGTCAAACAGTGTAGCATAAGGTTCCTTAACCACAGTAACCTGGTCAAACCAGAACTGTATGACTACATCATGAGTCTCGTTATCAGTGTACTGGTTGAAGTTGAACCCAAAGTTTGGAACACTGCGAGTTGTCTTCCTGCCATCAACAATAGTTGGATAGCTGATTTTCTGAGTAGAATAGCGTGGACTATTGTTGTAGTAGATGGTACCTGCAGGATTGTTCTTGTCAAGTGCCAGAACATACCCTTCATCGATTCCTGACATCAGCTTGTGAACACCTGAACCAACCACAGGAATGTCAATGGTATCACCTTTGATGGTCGGTGTACCATAGATCTCCTTCTGCTTGGTACCATCAATATCTGCAGATGTGAGATATCCTTTCAACTCATACCCGTTAGTCTTGTTGACGAAGATGTCAGTCATCCTATACGGATATCCTTCACGCTCCATCTGTTCTTCAAGTTTGATCAGATCATCCACAGGTGTTGCAGATGCTGCATTGCTCCATACTGCTGCAGGTGTCTAATTGGGAGTTGTTGCTGCAGTCCTGAGACATCGCCAATGATATTGTTGTGAGCTTCAGCAAGCCAGAATGCAACCTTATTGTAGGCACGCTTGATCTCGTCCACACCATCAGTGAAGTCAACTGCATCCTCATCGATACGGATAGCAAACCCTTCTTTGTTCAGAAGGCCTGACTTCATTTCCATTGGAGTGATGTCAAGGTAGGTCCACGCAGCACTTGGTGTTCTGGTACGTGGCTTCTTTTTCTTGGAATCAGTTGATGCACTCACCTTTTCCTGCTTGTAGGATATTGCACGTGCATCTGCTTTGACCTTTGGAAGCATCTCAAGGAACGGAAGCAGAGGTTCCATGATCTTGAATACTTCACCGACTACGAACTCTTTTCTCAAAAATTTTTCATTTTGACCGGATACCTGTGTAATTTTAATCACCTCTTAATACGTACATAAATAGGTGACTAGATTCGGAGTATAAAAAGGAAAGTTGAAATATTATGTGTGCGTACAAAAAAACATGGAGAGAATTATAGAACTTTTTATAATAGCCCTTGCCGTCTTTTCAATAATATTTAGCATAATACTAATATTTATCTTAATAGCATTTTTTGGGAATGAAATCATACCTTTTGCTAGCCATATAAATTAAATTCTCAACCCACCACTCATACCAAATCCACCAGTAAACCGAGGCATAGGTTTCCTAACAGGCCTGTGCAATCCCATCACGCCGTAACGAAGAGCACCCATTGCGTGATCGTCAATCTTGATTGGCTCTTCTTTTACTTCTTTTCCAGATTGAGATTCAGGATATCTGTACCGTTCCATTTCCCAGATTGTCTTCTTGCACTCATCAGAGAGTTTCATGGTCTTAACAGAAGCATTTACAGCTGCAATGCCAGGAACTTTAGCGTTGTTCGCTTTGGTTGCAGGAATACCATTTCGAGTCATTGTATCGATGAGATCTGGACTTGATGGATCACAGAAGAAGTGTGAAACTTTCCATCTTGCCTGCAAGACCTTGGCAGAGTTTACGAGATCCTCAGGAGTCATCTGCTTACGGTAGATCTCATCAAGCACACAGAGTGATCCATCCGCTTTCTGACCAACTGCAAGGAGTACTGTGGGATTGGTCTATCCAAAGTCAACACCTGCAACAACGGTCTCGAACTCTTCCTTCTTGATCAATTCAGACGCTATGACGTTCTCAAACCGGTTAAAGTCAGGATACACAAGACCTTCAAATGCGACAAACTGTCCTTCAAGTTCCTGCAGTGCAAATGTTCCGGAATAGGATCCTTCGAGGGATGAAAGATAATCCTCAGGAAGATGAGCATTGTCTCGAGTCTTGGCATGAACTATTTCATATTCCTGATTCTCAGCCAGGACAAACTTGTCATAGATCCAGTTGAATCCCTTTGGAGTGCCTGTCAGGAATCCACAGCGTTCATACTTCGGCTGTCTGAGTCTCCCCCCTCATGATAACCCACGTTTCGGGTTTACAGTCAGCAGCCTCATCCATCCAGAACCACGTGATTGTAGGACCTCTCAACCGGTCAGGCTTGTCAGCAGATCTGAACAGGATCTCCGAACCGTTGACAAGCTTCAGTGTGTACGTGCTCTTGTTCCAGCTACTGATGATCTCCGGAGGACAGATGCTGAAGAATGTTCGCATCGTCGCATCCCCGAGCATCGGGAAGATCGGTGCGATGATTACACCAAGTGAGCCAGCTTTAGGCAAATATTGGTGCTTCAGTTATTGCCATGTATCAGTGACTAGAAGTGGAGTATAAAAAGGAAAGTTGAAACGAAACGGTTTTATACCAAATCGAAATATACTAATGGATTAAAATAAATATATTTTAGAACCCATGCCAAGAACAGATTTAGTATAGTGTAATATATCGCAAAAACACACGGTTAGCAGGGAAGAAAATGAGATGCAACATTGGATATAAACCACTTAAATGGTGGTTTTGCCATGAATAATATAGAATTTATCCATACAAATTTACCACATGCGGAAGGTAACAAAATTGTGAGTAAGGCGGCTAAGGCTACCACTTTTTCGAGTTTGCTTTTCAACAGTGTTCCCATTAATATACTAGTTGTCAATCAGGAAATAAGGATTGTAGATACCAATCATAATGCAATTATTGAATTTAAAACAGAAAGGGAACAAATCATAGGACTTTTCTGCGGTGAACTATTTGGATGCGTCAACTCCTTTAAAGAGAAAGGGTGTGGGAAAAATGATGAATGTTCAGCATGTGTACTCCGTAATTCTGTAATATACACTTTTCAGACTAATGAAATTGTACGCAAGAAAGAGGTTGAATTGAAAATTAAAACCAATGATGGTTTTTCAAAAAAGTATCTGCGTATTTCGACAACATTGATACAACAAAACAATGAACCAATGGTTTTGCTCACTGCTGATGATATTACAGAACAGAAGCTGTCTGAAAAGGTACTAAAAAAAAGTGAAATTAAGTATAAAGAGTTGGCGGATTCCTTGCCTCAAGCGGTTTTTGAAACTGATTTGCAAGGAAATTTAATATTCGTCAACCGTCATGCATTTGATATGTTTGGTTTTATGCAGGGAGACTTCGACAAAGGTATAAATGTTTTCCAGACACTAATGCCCGAAGATTCGGAAAGAGCTAAACTGGATTTTGAGAGGGTCGTGTGTGGAGAAGGTCGAGAGTCTAACGAATACACTGCTCTGAGAAAAGATGACAGTACATTTCCTATCATCATATATGCAAGCAGAATTGTTTACAATAATAAAACAATAGGCATTAGAGGAATCCTCGTAGACATCACCGAACGCAAGGAAGCAGATAGGGCATTGAGAGAAAGTGAAGAGAAATTCAGAACAATATTTGAAAACGCCAGTGATGCAATTTATGTAACTGGCCTTGATGGCCAATTCCTGGAAGTCAATCAGGTGGCTTGCGATCAACTTGGGTACAGCCGAAGTGAACTTCTTCAGATGGGGGCAGAGGATATCGATTCTTTTGATGATGCAGCACAGGTCGAGGCTCGAATCAATCAGATACTTCGGGATGGCCATATCATCTTCGAGACAGCTCAGGTTCGAAAAGATGGTTCCATTATGCCGGCAGACGTTAGTTCTCGAATTATTGATTATATGGGGAAAAAAGCTCTTTTGGGTATAACACGAGACATTACCAAACACAAGCAAGCAGAAGAAACAATGCTCAATGCCAAACTTACTGCGGAAGCTGTCAACCGGGCCAAGACTGAATTTGTGGCAAATATGAGCCATGAACTGAGGACGCCTTTAAACTCGATCATCGGATTCTCGGATATACTTTGCAGTGAAAATCAGGGCTCTTTGAATGAATATCAGAAGAAATACACATCTAATGTTCTTGCAAATGGAAAGCATCTTTTGAATATCATCAACGAGATATTGGATTTTTCAAAGGTAGAAAGCGGAAAGATGGAGTTGAATATAGAAGAAATCATTTTGACCAAAGTTATTGAGGAAATAGAGACTTCTATAATACCTTTATCTTCAAATAAAAATATTGAACTTACTTTCAATATGGATGTCAGAAAGCCTATTATAAAAGCAGACATGATGAAATTCAAGCAGATTCTTTACAACCTCGTGAGTAATGCCATTAAGTTCACAGATCAAGGAGGGTCAGTGACAATCGGAGGACAAATATCAGAGGACCTTGTGCATATTTCTGTAAAGGACAGTGGCATCGGTATTTCACCAAAGGATCAGGCTAAATTGTTCGACCCTTTCTTTCAGGTGGATTCTTCGACTACCAGAGAGTATGGGGGTACTGGTCTTGGCCTTACACTTGTAAAAAAGTTTGTAGAAATGCATCATGGTAATATTTGGATTGAAAGTGAAATTGGAAAAGGAAGTACGTTCACATTTATAATTCCAACTGATCCTGAAAACACATCATTTTGATTAATTTCAATTCGAATGTAACTGCTTCAGTAGACAGCATTTGTATTTTATAAGAGTTTGAATCACTACTAATACTTCCAAGAGTCGATGTTGTACATCTCATGTATTTCACTGCAACTGACCCAACAAATCCCTTCCAAACTCAAACTTTACCAACGCTTCGATCAACTTCGGTGTTACTTTTCATGAACCTGCACGTGCTCAAGAGCTTCGTGATTGAGCACTAGGGAACATTGACTGCAGAATTTATCGTCCGGACGAAGAACATTGTTGCAACGTGGGCAGTTATCTAGAGTAACATGACGACAATCATCTTTCTTCAAACCATATTTTTCGTAGATATTATCGTTGATCTCTTGGTCAGTATAGTTAGCATAGATACGTAACATCTGTGCTGATCCTCGGGACCAACCAGCACCTATGCTTGATCTCCTGCTCGTTGAGGCCATCGAGTATCCAATTGGTGACAGCTAAATGTCTGAAGCTGTGTGGGTTTACCGGTTTCTTGATGCTTGCTCTTTTTGAAATATTCTTGAAGTTCACCCGAATACTTTTGTAGCTCATAGCTTGTATGTTATTATCAAGTGTTACCCACAGTGGTGCATCCGGTTCATTCTTTTGGGATTCCGCCAAGTCCCGGATTGATTAGTTCGGAGGTATTCCACAGGCCACCTTCATATGGACCTGCACGGATGTATGACGAAAGATGACGGCACCGAATCCTTTGTGGTTGGTGTGTCGAGTGAGTTCCATCAGTTTACAAAACGATTTTCCAGAGCCGGTGGTGCCTCCATATAGTACGATATCAGCAGTTGATTCCAGGAACTGGTGTTGCGGACCGGGTTGTGCTCTGATTTCAATCATTGACATGATCCTCTTCGACTATTCGATATGGAAATCTTTTTATAGATGCATAATGTTTATGTGGATTTAGCGAGTTCTTTAAGGGCATTACCCCCCACCCCAAAACTTATTTTTTGCTCTTTTAGAACTCATCTAAAACTTCTTTTTCTTCATAACTTTATGTCCTTATTCCAATCATTGTCATGTTCCTCTTCAGTTGTTCATTGCAGATAGGTATATATGCAAAAAAATGACAGTTTCTATTATTGAGTTCTTCAAGGACAGTTGCCAATTCATGCTCCACTTCCGAATTCTTGTCCTTTTTGAACTCACTCATCACCTTCCTTTTCACGCCCATCCCCTTACTCGCATCTGAATAATAGTTCCCTCCTTTTGTTCGAATAATAGTTAAGGAAATAAATATCTCTTAAAATAATTAAACATCTTACCGTAATTGATTTTAACTTACAGGACAATACTTTGCCTGGGTGTGGAAGTCGTATGATATGAAGCGAGCTTGGGGCTTATGGGGCGAGAGTTCACTTTAATGTGTATTCTCTGATTAAAGGCTCCTATACCCATTATTAAAATGATCTTTGACCTTTTTCATCTGACATGGATGCATAGTGTGGCTCATGTGGGTCACTTCATACCCCTCAGAATCAATCTCAATACTATCTACTGAGTTTTAATGTGTAAACAGTTGCCAGCCATGGAGTACAAGTCAAGTCAGGCTTATATCGAACATATAGAGGCCTATAAAGATAATTTTATTTAATAAATATAATAAGGACTCTGTAGGGACTCTGTCTAAACCGCTATAAAATGAATAAAGGAAATCTGATATATGAAACGTTCAACACTACTGGAAAAGCAGATACATTCTAAATTAAATGAAATTTTAGAACCACTTGGCTCGACCCGTTATTTTGTAGAGGTAAAACCAAGGGGGCATCAATTTAGCGCAAAGATCTGGGTTGAAGCGAATATCCTGAATGAAATTGCAGAGGATCCTGAAAAGCTCACATCTATCTCGGATACCATTATAGAAGTTGAAAAGGAACTCAAAACGAAGATCTTTGAAAGTCTGAAACCCCTTTTATGATATTTTTGATCTTTATGTTTCTCTCTGTGTCAGTTAAAAATGTGTTTACTCTTCATGGGGTGTTAGAAGTATAAAATGGAGTTAAAAAAGAGATTTCTCATTAAAAGGAGATACTGTTTATAGTTGGTGTGAAATGTTCAAATGAATTGCAGACCTTTAGAGCATACTCGATCTTGTTTCTCTTCCGAGATCCCTTGGTAAATGATTCATCATGCTGAAGTTCTGCGAAAATGGATCTCCATTGAATAAGTATCAGCAATGCTAAGAGTAATTTGCCAGGAGATGTTTTGTCAGTAAACCAGCCGATCAATTCTAGCGCATATGCTGCAAATAGAATACCTATAACAATTTCGTATGAAATACCAATATAGCTCAAAAATCCCCCAATAATTACTCCATAAAGCGTAAGGGATACCACAAGTGAGATCTTTATCCAGAGTAAATTCCAAAATGATACTTTGGCACGATTTCCAGTTTCCCTATCGATTATGTAGTACATGTTATATCGACATCCTTTCATTGTTATATTTTGTTAATAGTATCTTATATAGAAACATATTTCCGATTGTTTATCAAGTTAACTGTATTGATCCTCATCAACAATATCACCATCATCGTCCGCAGGAACAGGAATTGGCCCCATGTCCTTGATTTTAACAATCTCGAAGCGTGAATCCTATGAATTATTTGGTAAATGGTCCTTGATCATATTCATTACAAATATTACAAAGAACATTAAAAGAACAACTGGGTGAACAATACTGTGAAGAATTGTAGTAAACAATTCATTTTCAAACTCACAAAAATGAATGACATGATCGATCGTAAAGAAACATCCAAGCATAAGAATGACAAGTAATGAATCGAGTAATATGGCAAAAGCCATCTCGATATGCACATTCAGTAAGCTTCGGAACCTTACCATCTTAACACCGTGTTTTGTTATACATATTAAATTAGATTGACTTTTTATATAAGTTTTTT
>NZ_JAUVEY010000005.1:0-33054 GCF_030594565.1 Methanococcoides sp. | reverse complement strand
CCATACGAAACATTTATATCAGAAAAGATAGTTCTATCAAATGCGAACGGGTTTCCTCCAAACCCCCCAAAGTACCACCACAAACTATGATTTAATTGAATCCTTCGTCCCGTTCGCTTTCTTTTCTTCAAAACGTTTATATCTTTAGAGAACAGCCTTCTATACATGCGTTTTGATCTTCACGTGCATTCCTGTTTTTCAAAGGACAGTAATTCAGATCCTGCTTCTATTCTTGAATATGCGAAAATTAACGGTCTTGATGGTGTGGCAATTTGTGACCATGATACCCGTGAGGGAGGTCTTGTTTGTTCTCGTCTGGCAAAGGAGACTAATTCGGATATAATTGTTATTCCTGGCATAGAGGTAACTTCTTCTAAGGGTCATATCCTTGTCCTTGACCCGAAAGGGGACATTGAATCAGGCATGACTCCTGAGGAAACTATTGAGCGTGCAAGGGAACTTGGTGCTGTTGTGATAATCCCGCATCCCTTTAAGATAACCTCACATGGAATTGGTTATGTGGATGGGTTGGATGCTGATGCAGTGGAAGTACTGAATTCCAGATGTGTGACCGGATTTGCCAACAACAAGGCCAGGAATGTCACAGGAGTTTTAGGGTTTCCACAGGTAGGGGGAAGTGATTCACATGAGGCGAAGATGGTTGGTTGTTCATATACTGAGATCGATGCTACGGATCGGACGCTTGAGTCGGCGCTTGAGGCCATACGTAACGGTAAGGTCAAACCGGGTGGGAAAAGAACACCTGTATCACATGTTTTGAAACAGGTAGTTGTTGGAAGGATCAAAAAAGCTAAAAAGGCTTTAGGTAAAGCCTAACATTTAAATTTTCTGTTTCAATCCTGAACATATTCTTCATTGAACATTTTCAGTATCAATAGGAATGCTGATATTAGCAGTGGTCCCACCACGATACCTACTAGTCCGAAGAGGTAGATACCGACAAAGATGCCAAGCAATGATACAAATGGATGCATTGCGCCTACTTTTTTCTGTATGTAAGGTCTTAACACATTGTCAATGTTGCTGAGGGCAATTCCTGCTATAAGGATCACTAAGGCTGCAACATAATCCTGTGTCACGAGCTTGAACAGGACTGCAGGCACCCAGACAAGAGGGGCTCCTACGACTGGTAAGAATGACAGTACTGTGGTGATAGCTGCCCAGAAGGCCACTCCGCTTATGCCAACAGCATAGAATGTGATCCCTATGATCGTCCCTTGAAGAACGGCTATCAAAAGTGTGGCAATGAGTGTGGACTGGATGATATTTTTCATCTCGGTCAGAAGTTTATTTGTATTTCTTTTGCTAAATGGTATGAGATCCTGTAGTTGTTTGCTAACATCAGTATTGGTGGATGTGAACAGATAATATAGCAAAAAGAACATGATGGTGCCTGATATTAGAAGCCCGCTAATATTCTGTACTGCTCCTATGAGATACTTGCTAAGGTATGAACCTATGGTGGATACGAGGCTGACTATCTTGCCCTGAACATCAATGTCAGGTGCAATTTCATTTATGTAACCAATATTCTTCATGATATCAAAATTATTCGTGATATCCACATAACTGATATTTGTGGTAATGCTGTTTATTACTACTTCTATTTCCCCTATTATCAGGGTGAACACGTAGTATAGGGGTAATACTACCAGTATCATTGAAAGTATCATTACCAAGATGGCGGATACATTTTTTTTCAGTTTAATACGTTCTGTCAGTAAACAGTAGACTGGTTTGAATATGACATATAGGATAAATGCTGCCAGAAATGCATTGATATAAGGTAATAATGCATAACTCAATACAGCTGCAAGAATAATGATGCTGAGAAGGGCCAGGGCCAACTTTACTGTTCTTTCCTTTTTCATCAGAATCAGTCCGACCCGATTATATTTATAATGTTTGCAGGCAATGCATTGCTATTCTATTATTGATTCAAAGGATGAACTGTCTCTTCAGATTGGCAGTTTCACTCTTAAAATAGTGCCTTCCTCGATCTTGCTTGATACGGATATTAAACCATTGTGGGCTTCAATTATCTTTTTACATATGTGCAGGCCCACTCCGGTTCCTCCATACTTTCTTCTTGTGGAGCCGTCTACCTGATAAAATCGGCTGAAGATGTTCGATAGAAGTTCTTTAGGGATGCCAATTCCTGTATCTTCAATAGTTACAATTATCGATTCACTGTCACTGAGTGCAGAAACTGTTATCTTTCCACCTTCGGGGGTGAATTTGATCGCATTGTCCAGAAGGTGGTTTATCATCCTTTTGAGACGGTCTGTATCTCCCTGTATAATGGGCAAGTCCTCTTGGATATCTGTTTCGATAGTAAGTCCTTTTTTCTTTATTGCAACGCTAAGGTCTTCAATTATCTCTTCGATGATGGCCGTGGGGCAAAGCGGAACCATATTGTATCTTATGTTCTTTGTGTGTTCTCCGCTTACATAGAGTAATGATTCCACCAGGTTCCTTAATCGGTCTGAATTTCTTAGAACAGCATCAATGGCATTTTTCTGAGCATCATTTATAGGTCCCATATCTTCTTTCAACATAAGTTCGGTAAATCCTTTTATTGAAATGAGGGGCGTTCTAAGTTCATGGTTCAGGTTCGTGAGGAACTGGTCCTTTATGGTGTCAAGAAGCTCTAATTCCCGATTTGCTTCTTCCATTGCCTTTTCTGCGATCTTCCTTTCGGTTATATCATCACCAGAACTGATGGTGCCGACTATATTGTTGTCCTCATCCCTTAGAACTACATCATGCCAGAATATCAGTCTCTCCTCATTTGTTTTGGTGATAATTGGCTTTTCTGAATATTCCGGTGGTACCAGTTCGCCTTCAAGAACTCCCATATATCCTTCTTTTATCCTTTCTCTGATATATGCTGGAAGGAATGCATCGAACCAGTTCTTTCCGATGATCTCATCTTTATCATATCCGAGAACATCACATGCTTTCTGGTTTACAAGTGTGACCTTCAGGTCCTTGCCTATAACTCCGATGATCGAACCGGCAACATCTACGTATTTTTGTGCCTGATCTCTTTCTTTGATGAGTTGTCCGTGAAGTCCCTTCATGCGGAGCAGGGATCGTACTCTTGTTGTAAGTTCAAGGACGTCCAATGGCCTTACGAGAAGATCATCAGCTTTCGATTCGATGGCTTTTGTTTTTTCGTCATCGTCCATTATAGAAGTTATCATTATGACCGGTAAAATATTGTTGCTTTCTTCTCCTTTGAGAACTCTGCATACTTCATGACCATCTATTTCGGGTAAGTTGCTGTTCAAAAGTACAAGGTCGGGAAGTTGCTCTTTTGTGATCATGACCGCTTCACTTCCATTTACGGCCCTTATGATGTCATAATTTGGGGGTAGGTGTGAGATCAATGCTTCTGCTTCCCTTTCGTCAGCTTCCGCTATCAATATCTTTGGCTTCTTCTCAATGCGATTATCGTTTTCCCCTATTTTCATTACTGCACCTTTGGTTTTTGTCTCTATGGGTGCTTACAATAAAATAAAAATTATAATAAGTTTATGGTCGTTCAATTACCTGACATTATTGTTGTTTGAAACAATGCATGTTTATTTAAGACGAACGTTCATTTGAACAGGCCAATATTGTCTTTTTGAACCACATGATCATAGTTCTTGTATCCGAGTATATCTGCTATCTCGTTGGTCTGTTTTCCTTTGATGGCTTTCAGTTCTTCGGATGTGTAATCCGTTATCCCTTTACCGAAAACAAAACCGTCACATTCAAGTTTTACAATGTCACCTCGGTCAAAAGTACCTGCAATATCGAGAACTCCTGAGGGAAGTAGACTCATTCTCTTTGTCAATGCTTCTTTTGCACCGTCATCTACTACGATGGTTCCCGATGATCTGGCAAGGATTATCCAACGTATGCGATTCTTGAGTACGAACTGATTGGTGAGGAACAGGGTTCCTATCTCTTCGCCATCCAGTATTCTTCGGATACCTTTATTGACATTGCTGTTTGCGATAACCATGTAGCAGCCTGACATATTGCAGATCTTGGCGGCCTCTATCTTTGTCCTCATACCTCCGACACCTTTCATGCTCGTCGGGTTTCCGCCATAGCTTTCGATGGTGGGGGTTATCTCTTCAACGGTCCTCAGTAGAACTGCATCATCGTGTCTTTTTGGATTCTTGTCATAAAGGCCATCGATATCTGTAAAGAGTATTAACAGGTCTGCTTCCATCTTGCTGGCGACCATCGCTGAAAGTTTATCGTTATCCCCAAGGGTTGCTTCTATCTCATGTACGCAGATGGGATCGTTCTCGTTGATTATGGGGATGACCCCATAGCTCAAAAGAGTGGAAATACTGTTCCTGAGGTTGAGGTAGGTCAGGCGGTTGGTGAATGAATCGTATGTTAGCAGGATCTGTGCTACATTCAAACCATATTTTTGGAATGCTTCTGTCCAGTGCTGCATGAGGACTCCCTGCCCCACAGCAGCGGCAGCCTGGCGTACTGGTATCTCTTTCGGACGACATCCAAGGTCGAGTATTTCAATACCTATTCCTATGGAACCGGAACTTACCAGTATTATCTCTTTTCCGGCTCTATGCAGCTCAGATACCTGTGATGCTATCGTATCCATGAATTCGTTATCAAGACTGCCATCTTCCTTGCTTATGGAAGTTGTGCCTATTTTAACAACGATCTTTTCGGCATCACCGAATATCTCTTTTCTATTGGTCAAAGTGCTACCTCACATGCTTTTTATCATCACTCGTTGATAATGTCGGAGAGCTTGCGGTCAAGTTCTTTGTGCGTAAATGGTCTTGGAGTGTCTCCTGCATAGGTTGCGACCTTATCACCATTTCCAAGAAGCACATATTTGTAAATGACAAGTCCTTCCATTCCCACGGGGCCGCGGGCGTGTATCTTGTTGGTGCTGATCCCGACCTCTGCTCCTTTTCCATAACGGAATCCGTCTGCGAATCGTGTGGATGCGTTCACCATTACACTGGATGAGTCGACAAGGGCGATGAACTGTTTTCTCTTTGCTTTGTTCTCGGTGATGATCGCATCTGTATGGTGTGAACCGTACTTGTTGATGTGGTCGATAGCCTCTTCAATTGAATCCACGAGCTTGATGGAGAGGATAAAGTCGTTGTATTCGGTCTTCCAGTCATCTTCGGTTGCTTTTGCAATGTTCGCGCTGCCAAGTTTTTCTGCTATGGTGTATGATCCTTCATCAAAACGAAGCTCAACTCCTGCTTCCTCATATCTTTTTATCATCTCGGGCAGGAAATCTTCGGCTATTTCCCTGTTTATGAGCAGGGTTTCCATTGCGTTACATACTGCAGGATATTGTACCTTTGAGTCAAAACAGACATCATAGGCTTTGTTCAGGTCAGCATCAGTATCAACATATACATGGCAGATACCATCTGCATGTCCTAATACTGATATCTTGGTATTGTCCTGTATGAACTTCACGAAGTCGTTAGAGCCACGTGGGATAAGAAGGTCGATGTATTCGTCAAGAGCAAGAATGTCCATCACTTCTTCTCTTGTTTCCATAAGCTGGAATGCACCTTTTGGTATTCCCTGGGTGTTTTCCAGAGCTTCTACAAGTATATTGAATATGACACGGTTCGAGTTCAGTGCTTCACTTCCGCCTTTGAACACTGTTGCATTACCGCTTTTAAGACAAAGGGACATGACCTGTGGCACCACATCGGGTCTGGATTCAAAAATAACTCCAATGAGGCCGATCGGGGAGCTGACCTGATAGAGATCAAGTCCTTTATCGAGTTCAAGGGTCTTTATTGTCCTGCCGGATGGGTCTTCCAGCTTTATAACATCCCGTATACCACTGATCATCCCATCGATCTTGGGGTCGGTCACTTTCAAACGATCGACAAGTGCCTGTGAAAGCTTGCCTTCGTTTTTCATCCTTTCAGCTTCTTCAAGGTCGGCTTTGTTCGCTTCCAGTATCTTGTTACGGTTGGCATCAAGTGCTTTTGCCATAGCTTCCAGAGCGTTATCCTTTGTCTGAGTGTCTACACTTGCAAGTACGATGGATGCCATTTTTGCTTCCATTACCTTTTGTTCTATGTCTGTGGCCATGAAGTGATCACCCTTGTGTGAATTATGATGTTCGAATATTAAAGAATTGCATTTATCCAATGCTGTTTGAATGCTTTGGATGATGATTACTTTACTGATATAATTAACGATTTATTCAGGGATTTTTACAGTTTATAGCATTCAGGCGAAAAGCTTCTGCTATTCAAAATAATAATTTACAGATAAAATTTCCCTAAAAAATAAAAAAAGAAGAAAAAAGCAGGCAAATGCCTGCTTTTTAGGTTGTTGAAATTATTTTGCCGGGATGATGAGGGATCTCTCACCAGCTGGCTCGAACTCTTTCAATGCGCCTCTACCGAACTCTTTCCTTGGAGCGGTGAAGTCGAATGGAAGCATGTCATCTGCGAAGCAGACCTTGATCAGTGGGTTGACTGCCCATGCATCTCCACGTCCTGCGTGTGCTGCTGAAGTGATTGCGGCGTAACCGCCCTGGTGACCTACATTCATTGCGTAGTTAGGGTAGTTTGGACCACGGAGCTCAACAGGCAGACCTTCGTCGGACTGGAAGGAGAATACGTTTGCAGCACCACACTGGTCCTGCAGGTCGAAACCGAAGAAACCAAGACGTCCGAGTGCTTCCTTGTGCAGGTACATTGAAAGGTACCATCCGGAAAGACCAGCGTTTCCGTTTCCGGTTGCGAGTGCTGTTGCACTACCTGCTGCTGCGGAGAGTACTGTTGCTCTCTGGGAACCACCGAAGTGGTCTTCGAGTGCGGTTGGGTAGTTCTCGTAGTTCTCGATACCATATATCGTGGACTCTGTTGCGATGTCCTTGACAACATCCATTGTTGCCTTGACCTTGTTGTCTGTACCCTTGTTTGCTGCACCATCGTACTTGTCGTTGATGTAGTCAACGTTGTAGTAGATGTTGTCATCAAGGATGTTGTTGGTGTATGCAGCGGTTGCGTACTGTGTGAAACCGACACCACCAGACATGTATGAACCGAGCCAGATCTGATCGTAGAGCATACATCCTGCACCTACTACCTCGAGAGCTACGTGTGCTGGATCTTCTGCGTCAACACGGCTTGTCTGAATGATATCAGCCATGTGACCGAAGGAAATTCCACCAGGCTCGTTTGGTCCACGAGCACGTCTTGCTGGAAGCATATCTCCCATTGAGATAACACCAGCATGCTTTGCTGCGTATGAAAGGTCAGCTACTGCTGCTTCACCAGCACACATGTTGTATGCTGCGATGAAGGACATGCCGACCTGCATTGCCATCCACCTTGAGGTCTGTGCACCATCTGTTGTTCTGCTAACAACGGTTGGGATGTGTGCTGCCTGCCAGGTTGTCTTTCCAATAGCTGCTTTGAGTGCTTCTGCCTGTTCCTCTGGGAACTGCTTGTTGATGTTGATGAGGAACTGATCGTCGATCTCATCTGCAAGCTCGTCGTCACCGGTGAATATCTTACAGTAACAGTCATCTACAAGAGCTGGGTGTGTTTCGACCATGTGCTCCTGAACAACTGCTCCGCCAGGGAGTGCGTGGTTGAGCACTTCAAGGTAGTGGTTGATCGTTTCTGGTGTGACTTCTATACCGAGACGCTTCTCGAGTGTCTCGTGAGCCATGTCCATACCGACAATTGTGGTTCTTCTGATGTCATCCCACATCTGCTGCATTGCAGCGTTGTTGACGTAGTGAAGATCATCGGACTCGACCATGATGTCAGTACCGGAAATGAAGGAAGGTGTAAGTGCTCTCTGACCGAGTGGTATACCACCACAGTGCATCATAGGATTGTAACCAACAAGACCTCTCTTGTCAGCCATTTCCTGGCCTGCCTTCCTCATTTCGACCTTTCTTGGGTTCTGGTCTACACCAAGACGGTAGTAGGTCACTTTCTTGTCAGTGATCTCTCCGCCTTCCATCTTGTTGTCGCCGTGTGCTTTTGTGAATTTGATTTCCAAATCTTTCTGGAACATTCTCTTTCTATCATCTGCCATTTTTCTCACCTCGCTTACTCTGGCTTGAATCCATATGCGGTTCTCTTCTCAAATATTGTGTGGACCCATTCGATGACCTCTGCGTCATCTCTGAATGCAACATTGTCCACACGGTAGATTGTGGTTCTCTTTGCAGCTTCTTCCTCGGACATTGGTTTTCCGAAGTCGACCTTTTTATCGATAGCTCTTCCGACCTGGTCCTTGTGCATAATTACTACGCCGTTCTCAAGGCGGCATCTGTCGAGCATATCGAACATGATACCGTCTTCTGGGAGACGGAGTGAGTGACCGTGCACTGTTGCGCCACGAAGGCTTGCAAGTGCCGGGCAGGTCATTTCGGTCTCGAGCTGGAATTTTGCGATCTCTTCCATGTCTCTTTCACGAGCTTCTACGACCTGACGACCGGAAAGTGTACCTGGGTCGACACCTCTGAAGTTGATAGCTGCTGCGTAGGATCTGAAGTATGGGGTTGAAGGTGCGTTGTACATTGAGTCAACGAACTGAACGTACCTTATCCTGTCACCGGCTTTAGCGCCTGGTGTTGCTTCGACCATCTCTCTGACTGAACATTCTGGCTCACCCATCTCAGCGAGTGGAGGGTGTGTGCTTGGGTAGTCGCTACCTGGTGCACGGTGTCCGAGTACTAAGGTCAGATCATCATCAGAAACTTCCCTGAGTTTCTCGACCTTACCGGACATGTGCTTCCTTCTGTTCTCTGCAACGGATGTTGCACCTGGATAATACTGTGCTTCGTATGCCATGTTATAACACTCCTTAATTATCGATCGATCTCATTGTAGTTTTAACGGCCTTCACAAGTTCGTTTAGTTTATCCCTTGAACAGGATTCACCTCTTGTGACACCTGTTACGATATCCATGACTTTACCTTTCGTCTGGATCTCGCTACTTTTTGGCTTTACAATCTTGGTCTTTATGCCTACCCTTGCAAAATCCTCAAAATCAATATTTGCTTGACAGACGATTATTGCCGGGGTATCTGCTTCCTTTAGAATTTTCCTTACTTTCTTAACCACGTGATCCCGTATGTTTCCGGTATGGATGACAGCCAGTTTATGTCTGGATATCTGGGCAACCTCTTCAGGTGTTATCCCGAATGAACCTGATCTCATAGGAGTATCAGGAATGCCGGATCCAGAATTCAGTACCAGTACGCTGACCTGTATCTCCTCCCTGCGCATGCCGTATGTGAGTTCACATATCGGCTTTGTGATATGTCGTCTTCCCGGGCTCATTGCAACTGCGATGACATCGGGGCGTCCTGTCTCAGAGAGTGTACCGCGCTGTGCGAGTCCTCCTCCTCGACCAAGGCCCATTCCGTGCCTGCAATCTACAACTTGTGTTTCCCGGTCGAACAAATCGATCACTCCGCTGGATTTAACATACAGACACGATTTCCGACCTTTCCTTTCGGATCAGCTAGCCCTAAAGTAGTTGGGTCAGCATCAGGTCCGCGTTTTGCATAGTCTGAAACGGTTTGCCTCTTTTGTATGAAAAGTCCTTCCCGGAACTCATAGCCCATCGGTAGTGTTCGCTCGCACACTTCTCTGATGTTCTCTCTGACTTCTTCGTTAAGGATCTCCAGCCTTATGCGGCCAACAATTACAGCAAGGTCCATTTCCGTTTCACCGATCTGGATATTTTTACTGAACTTATGATCAACATCGTGTCCGGTTGCCGGTCCGTATGGCACGGTCTTTGGCAACCTTGGGCCATGTACGAATGCCCTTGTGATACCTTCGATATTGCTCAGTTCATTGAGTAGTTCCTGTGCGGTCTCCGGACTCAGAAACCGTGCTGGACATATCTCGATCTGAATGAGATCTTCTAAATTCGTAGTAGGATCGACCATATGTATTACCTTTGAGATCTGTTAGAACACTTGTATTAGAGCGCCCCTGCAACTGCCTTGATTGGCTCTCTGAATTCTTCGATTGAACCGAACACATTTCCGACAAGTGCAGATGTCTTTTCGATAGTTATCATCTGAGTACCTGCGTCAATTGAACATGCAGCGGATACACAAGGAATTGCGAATCCTCTGGAGTGTCTTGTTACAACGTGGTTACCGTTGAAGATACCTGGACCTCCACCGCCGTAGATTGAGTGGCTGAAGAAAGAGAATCCGACTCCAGTACCCTGTGCTCTACCCATGTCACAGCCAGGAAGACCTGTTTCCTTCTCTATTATATCGTTGAAGTACAGGATGGTTGATGACACGTTCTGTGCTGCTCTGCCTGCTCCACAGTTTACGAGTGTAGCTGCGAGCTGACCAGCTGCTGTGCATGCGTTCCACATGGAAACGTCATTTGCTTTGTAGAAGTTGTATCCGGATGGTGCTACGTGGTCAACTTCGATGACGCCGAGGTCGAGTGCTTTCTCGATAACTGCATCGATAACTGTACCAATTGTACCGCTCTTACCGTTCTCTTTGACTATGTCGTGGACAAGGTTGTTAGCGTTAAGGCCCTGATATGCGAATCCGAGCAACTGGTGTCTCTTGAATGAACCTACTGCGTTACCCATCTCGAACATACCTGCCTGCTCATAGATTGAGGAGAGTGCAGCAGCGTTCATTGCCTTTCTGCCTGTGATAGCAGCGACGTGGTTGGTCATGATGTTCCTAAGGGAGAAACCGAGACCTTCATTCTGCTGTGGTATGCTGAGAATTGATGCAACGTTACCGCCGCTCATGTCCATGGTCTGTGGGTAGCTACCCCAGACAGCGCCCTTTACGAGTGGTGCATCGAACATGTCGGTGTTGAACGTATTGATGATGGTCTCTACAACAGCTGCGCCACTTACTGTGCTTCCTGAAACGAAGTCAGCACCAGCGTCTGTTCTTGCGCTTGGGACCTGCACAAGAAGCTGTTTTCCGCCACCGATCACTTTTACGAGTGTGTCGTCATCATCGCTTACCTTTACAAGGTTTGCAACAGACTCTGCGATAGCATCTGCGTTCCCTACGATATCATACTTAAGATCGCGTCCGAGAATCTGACGTCCTTTACCACCATACTTGCCGGTTGCGAGACCTTTCTCGATACCTGCAAGATTGATAGCAACAGTTCTCTTTGTGTCTTTGATGATCTTTCCGATTGCTGCATTAGATGTTGGGGCGAGGTCGTTTATATCTACATCGCTTTCCAACAGTGTACCTCTGTCGTCATATATGTCTATTTTGTCAGACACGTATATTTCCTCCTAATTTTATTACGGGAACTCTTCCTGGAAATCACATAATTGAACTAATGGTCAGAAGTTATTTCCGATTTCCATTAATGTGTTTTTTATATTTCCAATTGTAGTCCCTTCTAGTCAATTCAAAATTGGAATGCTGTTTTTACGTTTAAAGCTTTTGGATTTGGATTATGGGGGTGCACATCAATCATGATAAATCATGAACATTTATGTTGGGGACTGTAATGGGTCTGAATAATTGGCTATAAATACGCATACAAAATACATACGTTTTGAAACTTTTGTAATAACGAGTATGTATTTCGGAACTTCATATTTTAATTTAATATGTGATAATAATCATAATATGACTTACCCGTTTCTACACCACAAACGTTTTGTATCACATAACTTAAGGTATCACCGATCGATATGGAAATTGTAGCGGATGTTGGAGGTAATCCCGGTGTGGATTGCCGTGGGTTTTGCAGTTATTGCTATTTCAAAAAAGTGAAAGATGTACCTGCGTTTGGTTGTAAACATTGTTTCCCTTTTTCAAAGGGGTGTGATTATTGTACACGTGGTGTAAAAGAGCTCTACTCCGGTTTCAAACCTGCCCAATATGTCATGGGGGATGTGTCACAAGCTATCCATTTTGGCAGTGGTGACCTTGAGAAGATCACAATAAGTGGCGGTGGCGATGTCAGTTGTTACCCTGAGCTCAAAGAACTTGTGACCTTCCTCTCACAGTTCCGCAAACCCATCCATCTTGGATACACAAGTGGAAAAGGATTCACCTCTGAAGACGATGCCGCGTTCTTTATCGAGAACGGCGTAACTGAAGTCTCATTCTCAGTATTTGCCACCGATCCTGTGATCCGTGGAAAGTACATGAACGACCCTGAACCAGAGATCTCATTGGCCGTGCTTCGTGAGTTCTGTGCAAATTGTGAGGTTTATGCTGCTATCGTAGTAATACCGGGCATCAACGATGGTGCCGTACTTGAAAATACATTGAGTGACCTCGAAGAGATGGGTGCGACAGGTGCTATTCTAATGCGATTTGCAAATTCAAGGGAAGAAGGCCTTATTCTTGAGAACGCACCAATAATGGACAACATCAAGACCCAAACTGTGGATGAGTTCACCCAAATGGTTCGCGAAGCCGCATCCAAGCACGATCTAAGGATCACGGGCACACCTCTGGAAGATCCTCTTATAGGTTCTCCTTTCGCCATACGTCTGCATGATGACCTGCTGGCACAACTTCCTGATGTCCGAAAAAAGGCCACGATCCTCACAAGTAAGGTCGCTGCAGGCAGGCTGTCCGAAATATTTGACAAGCTCGGGGGCACTGTTAATGTAATCGGACTTAACAAGGATATTGGCTGTCTGATAACCATTGATGACCTCAATGGTCTCGATCTTTCCGAAGTCACAGAAACAGTGCTGATCCCTGGGCGTGCCTTTGTTCATGATCCCGAAGCAAAGGCTGTACTTTCTGCCGATGGTGTCGATAGGATGGTAAGGCGTGGCCCTGAATCCTTGACCGTTGATGGTGAGATGTCGATCGGCATGACTGAAAAAGAGGTTCTTGAAATTGAATTTGAGAATTTCAAAGAACTTGTCGAACACATCAATGCGATCGGTATGCCTGTATAAATGAAAATTTTACAGTAATATCTTACCGATATGGGTATCTTGCAACATATTAAAGTTACAATATATTGCAATTCACAATATATTGCAACATGTTGGACGGCATGTATCGCTCCATATCTTTTAGTATCTCAGACCTTCCTACCTCACATGAAGTCGGAAAGTCCCATCTGTTTTGACTTATCATTTTCGAAAAGGGATTTCATATCATAACCTATCAGTTCGATACGTTGTTTTGTATAGCTGGAAACATTATACTCTTCCGCTACTTTTATGGAAACCTGCAGGTATTTTTTAACCGCTCCTTCGTGTACGGTCAATATCACACGCCCGCCACATTTCGGACAACTTCCTGTAAGGGGTGGCCTGCGGAACTTGGCAGCACATTTGACACATCTGGTCCCCTGTCTTGAAAATGCCCTCAGGTTACCGAACATATCCGGCAGGAAATGTGATGTCAATACCCTTTCCGCAACATCGGGCGCATCCACAGCACGTATCTTCTTAGCAAGCTCAAGCTGTGCGTCCATTTTCTCCACCATGGTGCCAAGGGTCTTGTATGCACTTTTGAGCGGTCCGGCAGCAATATTGGATGTGTCGTGGGTGAACATGAAGTCCTCATATTGCAGTGTCGTACCCAATCTGCGACTCACAAGGTCCATGGTATCTTCAAAGTCCTTTGGATTTGCGATTGTTTGGGTCGCTTCATAGAATTCCAGCGAGTAGGATGCACACATATCTATATTGTGTGCTTCCTTATCGACCTCGCTTGGATCGAGGCGGGTGGTCAGAACAAGCGGTGCATCCATCTGTCCTCCCCTCTTGTCGGGGAGGTAATCACGGGAAAAATTAAGGAGCCCATCCATAAGGAGCATGACGCAGTCCTCATCCCCGTCACAGTTCCTCCTTTTTGCTGCATGGAAGAACGGATGTGCATAACCCACAGAAGCAGTGGTAAATCCGAGAAGTCTTCCAAGAACTCCTGCGGAGGTATGGGGTGCAAGGCCCATAAGAAGCACGCCAACAATATCGTCTATGTGGCTTGCATTGTAGTATGGGGCGACCTTATAATATTTCACGAGCAGATCATCAATATACTGTGTGATCCTCAAAATATAGTCGGCAGCATCATATGAGATCACCAGGTCCTGTACCTTGAGGCAAAGTACCTGCTCACTATCGATTAGGGGTTTGCCATAGATGTCTTTCAAATAACCAAGTTCTATCATCCTTTCACAACTGACACCTATCTCTGATGGTCGTATGTGGGTAAGGGGCATGTCCGACATATCATATCGTACAGTGCCATCTTTGAATGTGAACAGATCATGCTTGGCTCGGAGAATACCTTTCTCAAGAGGCTCCGGTGTCATATGCTTTGACATCATCTTCTTGACACCTTTGAAAGAATCGAGGTTATCCCTTTCTCCTATATTCTCAAAGGCTTTCTGGTAAATGCTTTTGAAATCGATCTTACGCATGCTGGTACAGGTGGTCTTGGAATCGCATTTCGGACATTTTTCCTTGTTGACCGAAATACCACATCTTGGGCAGAACAATTTAGGTAACGTGTATTCTCCACAGTCACATCTGAACTCAAAACCTTCCACTCCACATGCAGGGCAGATCCTATTTCCGATCTCTACCGGGATCATGCCTGCCTTTGAAGTCGTGTTGACTTTGAAATTTGCTGCATTCTCGAGCTTTCTGGTCATCCCGCCTGCCTCTGCAATGGGGAAAAGGGCATGTGGTGCCGGTGTCATTTTTCGTTTGTCTGATTTTTCCGGTCGCCCCATTCTGGCACCAATTCTGGTTGGGGCGCGGGGTCTGACTACAAACCCGGCTATCTCATTGATGTTCTCGAGCAGCTCTTCATGTCCGAGTGAATCCCATCCTTTCGATAGCTCCTCATCGAGCCCGAGTGAATGGATAAGCGGAAGTGGCTCTTCTATAATTATTGTTGGACCCTCTACCTTGTGTTGTACAAGGAGGTCTTCGAGTACCTTCTTCATTCCTGTATCAATTGTTCTTTGTAGTGGCAACTTGAGAAATGACCCGTCCGCTTCAAGCAGACCATCTTCCGAAATAAGGTCTGCAAGTGCTGTGTACTGGGAATTGTCAATGTCATGCCAAAGGTATGTGAATTTCGGGTGCAGTGGTATGTTCAGTTCCTTGCACAGGTCCAATGCAACCTCTTGTGTCGGCTCTTTCAGTTCCGCCTCATTGGTTTCTGCATCTGGGGCGGCTTTCCTGTATTCTTGTATCCACCACTCAAAGCAATATGGGGAAGGTGCAAGGGGATGGTTATTCTCAAGGAAATCCCCGTAGTTGATTAGTATCTCACCGATATCAATTATTTCTTCTACTTCGGAACGAAGGGCGTATGCCTCCTCGATGGTGTCTATTCTGATAACATCGCCGTTGTTAAGGCGCACAGTGGGTCCTTCAATGGAATCTACCGGGGCCATGCCTGCGGCCTTTCCAGGGCGTTCCACCTTTAGCTGTGTTCCGGGTGCAATGAAATCATCCATCACTATCATTCCGGCAGGACTTATGCCCGCAGCTGCGAATGAGGTATTGCGTGATCGTCCATATCGAAGTCTGAACCCGCCTGGTCTTGATGGATGGGAAAAAACAGGTCTTCCTGCAATGAGGTCCCGCATATACTTGTCCTTTGGTTTTATCTTCGGTTTCCCATCCGTCTCTTCATCTTCACCACTCTCGGATGAACTTTTTACACCGGAGATTAGTTGCTCGAGCCATTCCCAACCATCGATCTTCAGATTTTTCACATGCTTTTGTATCTTCGGGGCTTTCAGTGCCAGACCTTCGGCAAGTACCAATGCCATTCCGCCACGTACTCGGTTAGTGTTAATTCTCTCAAGGTTGCGGTGTCCTTCTACTTCTTCTGCTTCGGTGGGTTCTCCATCAATACAGATTGGACAGTTCTCTACAATAAGGCGTATCTCTTCCTCAGAAGGGGTGTACTGGAGACTTGCAACCCGTTTGTAGAGCATGATCTCTTCGATGTAACGCTCAACTTCTTCTTTACGAGGTTTGTACCTGTCGATACCAACGCCTCTGCGCACATAATCTCCAACAAGGACGGATAATGCCTGTGCTGTACCTCCGGCACTGCGTATCGGGCCTGCATAGAATATGCTCACATATTCAGAACCATCATCGTTCTTTCCTATACTTGCACGGTCGATCCCTTCTATGGGAGCTGCTACAACCCCTTCTGTAAGCATTGCAACAGATACGCGTATGGCAGCTTCGATGGCTTCTGATTTCGAGTCGAACTCTCCTACCTTTCCCTGGGCGACCTCTCTTCCAAGTGCCAGTGCAGCTTCTTCCCTTGACATCGTTTCTTCAAGCTTGCGTATAAGTTCGGCAACCCCTTTGACCCCGATGAGGTTTTCCACACGGTCGGCAAGGTCTTTTGCAAGAGGTATCTCTACATGTGGTTTTGGATCTTTGCCTCTGGATCGGGCATCATTTACAATGTCTATCTCTTCCTTTAGTGTGCCTTCAAGGGTGTTGAAGTACTCATGCATTTCATCGCTTGCAACTATTTCTGCCATATTGGGTTGTTCTCCCTTCTTGTCAGTGATTATAGGGTGTGAAATTAAAAAGATGTTGATGTCCATTGAAATTAAACCGCATGTTTTTATATTTGTTAACTATATGATTAATTAGTAACATTTAGTTTAATGAGGTGTATAAAATGAAATGGGGTATACTAACAATTCTGTTGATTATTTCAATGCTTTCAATTCCTGCATCTGCAGATCTTTTTGATGATCTGGACCTTGTTGTGAACGATTTTAATGAGAACGTCGATCATGTTCCTTCAAGTGTTAAATATGTTATAGGAAATGAAGAAATGCTTTTGCTCATCGATATGAACGATGCAAGCATACTTGCTATAAAAGCAGTAACTAATGTAGATCTGGAGGTTACGACTTTTGAAGAAGTAAATGCTTCCAATCCTGGTTTTGAACCAGCCCTTATTATAACTTCCAGTGAAGATGTGGTGAGGGAGCTACTGGATTCCGAGGATGCTGTTGCGGATTTCAATGATGCATATGATAATGAAGAGATCAAGATAGAGGCAGCAAGCACCATGGATAAGATCATTATCTCTGTAGGTGGAGCTTTCTTGAAACTTTTAGGTTCTGTTGGAATTGTATGAATATCGCATTAAAATATATATTTTAATTCTTCTCCTTTTTTTACATTTTTCTCTTTTTTAAGGGTTATGGGATGTTGATGGTCATAGTTAACTCTCATATTATATTATTATAATAATAGTATTTATTACGTTTTGTTTATAAATGCTTACCAGAAACTACATAAAAGTATATGTTCAATTAAGTTCAATTTCGGCTTATGAAAAACGTATTGATCCAAAGCTGGGTCTGAATTGATAATTATGAGGTACAAATAATGACAGTAAAAATAACGGAAACTATTCTGAGGGATGCTCACCAATCCCTTCTCGCAACACGTATGCGAACCCGTAACATGCTGCCTATCATCGACAAACTGGATGAGGTTGGCTACTATTCCCTTGAAATGTGGGGTGGTGCAACATTCGATACATGTATCCGTTATCTGAACGAAGATCCGTGGGAGCGGCTCCGGGAGCTTAAGAGTCGTATGGAGAACACTCCTGCACAGATGCTTCTTAGAGGCCAGAACCTTGTAGGCTATCGTCACTATTCTGATGATGTTGTGGAAAAATTCGTTACCAAAGCTCATGAGAACGGTATTGATATCTTCAGGATATTCGATGCTGTTAATGATATACGCAACATGGAGAAAGCTATCTCCGTTGCAAAGAATGTCGGTGCTCATGTACAGGGTACTATCAGTTATACAATAAGTCCGGTACATACAGTGGAGAAATATGTCGAGTTTGCAAATGAGCTTGCTGAGCTTGATTGTGATTCTATCTGTATCAAGGACATGGCAGGTCTTCTCGCGCCACACGAAGCATATGAGCTTATAACTTCACTCAAGAAAGAGGTAGGACTTCCTGTGGCACTCCATTGCCATTGTACATCAGGAATGGCATCAATGAGCTATCTGGCAGCATGTAAGGCAGGTGTCGATATTCTCGATACGGCGCTTTCTCCCCTGGCAGGAGGAACTTCCCAGCCACCGACAGAATCTATTGTTGCTGCTCTTCAGAGGACAAAATACGACACAGGGCTCGATCTTGGGTTATTCACAGAGGTTACAAAATATTTCAAGGACCTTAAGGAAGAGTTCCGGGGTATCCTTGACCCTATCTCTGAGCAGGTCGATGCTAACGTATTGTTGTATCAGATACCTGGTGGTATGCTTTCCAATCTTGTTTCACAGCTTAAGGAGCAGAATGCCCTTGATAAATATGAGGCGGTTCTGGAGGAGATGCCAAAAGTACGTGAGGAGCTTGGTTATCCTCCGCTTGTCACCCCGACCAGCCAGATAGTAGGCACGCAGGCTGTATTGAATGTGCTTATGGATGAGCGTTACAAGGTTGTTCCAAATGAGGTCAAGGATTATGTACGTGGTTTCTATGGCAGGTCACCTGCACCTATCAGTTCCGAAATGATCGCGAAGATAATTGGCGATGAAGTGCCCATCACATGTCGTCCTGCAGACCTTCTCAAACCTGAGTATGAGTCCCTTAAAAAAGAGGCTGAAGAGAAGGGTCTTGTGAAGAAAGAGGAGGATGTCCTTACATATATCCTGTATCCTGCGATCGCACCTAAGTTCCTGCTTGGTGAGGCTGAGGAGGAGGAGCTTGTTCCGGTAAGGGCAGCGACTGGTGTTGCACCGGTGAATGTGGCCATACCAACGGATTATAGGGTTGAGATCGAGGGCGAGGTGTTCGAGGTCAAAGTAGAGCCTGCCGGAGGTTCTGTCACTGTTGCCGAGAAGTCTTCAAAGGCTGTTGAATGTGAGGGTGCGGTTACAAGTCACATGCAGGGAATGGTCCTTTCCATGAACGTAAGTGTCGGGGATACTGTTGAAGAAGGGGACAAGGTCTGTGTGATCGAAGCCATGAAGATGGAGAATGCCATCCATGCTTCCCATAACGGTGTGGTAAAGGAGATCTTCGTTTCCGAAGGGGATCTGGTCGGTACGGGCGAAGTACTAATGGCTATTAACTAACAGGAGTTCTTATCATGTTCAAGAAAGTCCTTATAGCAAACAGGGGTGAGATCGCTATCCGTATAATGCGTGCATGCAGGGAACTTGATGTTTCCACAGTTGCTGTATATTCGGATGCTGACAAGAATGCCCTTTTTCCAAAATATGCAGATGAAGCATATCATATCGGTCCTTCACCTTCAAGCCAGAGTTATCTGAACATGGACAAGATAATCGAAGTGGCAAAAGAGTCTGGTGCGGAAGGGATCCATCCTGGGTATGGATTCCTTTCAGAGAACCCGGTTTTCGCAAAGAAGTGTAAGGCTGCTGGGATCGTGTTCATTGGTCCTTCCAGTGAGGTCATTGAGAAGATGGGCAGCAAGATCGCTGCAAGAAAACTTATGATCGAAGCCGGTGTTCCGGTGGTCCCGGGATATGACAAGGCTATTGAAGATGTGGATGAAGCCCTCGAGATGGCTGATTCCATTGGTTATCCTGTGATGATAAAAGCATCTGCAGGTGGCGGTGGTATTGGTATGAAGGTCGTCTATTCAAAGGACGATTTCAAGTCTTCTCTGGTGTCTATCCAATCGGTAGCACAATCTGCTTTTGGTGATCCTACTGTGTTCATTGAGAAGTATGTGGAAGAACCTCGTCACATCGAGTTCCAGATACTTGCAGATAGTCATGGTAACACCGTTTATGTGTCGGACAGGGAATGCTCTATTCAGCGTAGGCATCAGAAGCTCATGGAAGAAGCTCCATCTCCGGTGCTGAGCCCGGAGCTGCGTAAGAAAATGGGTGAGGCTGCTGTCAAAGCGGCAAAGTCCATCGGTTATGAGAATGCAGGTACTGTCGAGTTCCTATATTCCAAGGGTGATTTCTATTTCCTCGAGGTCAATACACGTCTTCAGGTGGAACATTGTATCACAGAGCTTGTTACAGGTATCGATCTTGCGAAACAGCAGTTGCTTATTGCATGTGGAAAAGAACTTCCTTTCAAGCAGGAAGATATTAAGATAACAGGTCATGCATTCGAGTGCCGTATCAATGCTGAAGACCCTCTCAATGATTTTGCACCTTCTCCGGGTAAGATCACCAGGTACCGCTCACCAGGTGGTCCGGGTGTACGTATAGACAGTGGTGTTTATATGGGCTATGTCATACCTCCTTTCTATGATTCGATGGTTGCAAAGCTTTGTACCTGGGGTGAAACTCGCGAAGAGGCTATTAGCAGGATGAAGAGAGCACTTTATGAGTTTGTCATTGTTGGTGTAACTACCAATATTCCATTTCATGAGGCTGTCCTTTCCAATGAGGCGTTCGTACGTGGGGACCTGACCACTCATTTCATCGAAGACAATAATATCCTTGAGGCAGTAAAGGAAGTCGTGGAGCATGAAAAGGGAAAAGGTTCCACTCTTGCATCTGTACTTGTCAATAATTCACGTAAGACAGCAGCTGCTACCGCGGCAGTCAGTGCTTATGTAAATGCTGCAAAACAGCAGTCAAACTGTCAACAGACTAAATAAGGTCTGTTGATATATTGTTCTATTATCATTTGAATTTGGGGGTATTACTTGACTGACAAGAAAATGGATATAATCAGAGCTTTGAAAAATGCAGGAACTGATCCAATTTCCGGTGAAGAACTTGGGCAAAGACTTGGTATTTCCAGAACGATGGTCTGGAAATATATTAAAGTACTTGGTGAGGAAGGTTATGTCATCAAATCCTCGCCTGGTTCCGGTCATGTTCTGGTCTCAGCGCCCGACAAACTTTATCCGTCGGAGATAATGGATGGTCTTGACACGAGTATCATTGGGGTTGATATTCGATATTTCGATGAGGTTGATTCAACCAATGATATCGCAAAGAAGATGGGACCACTGTCAGATGAAGGTTCTGTTGTAATTGCTGAAATACAGGACAGCGGTCGTGGTCGCAAAGGTGGACATTGGGTATCTCCAAGAGGCGGTGTCTGGATGTCCGTTATCCTTAAACCGAATGTGGTTCCAGCATATGCACCACGTTTTACTCTCATGGCCGGGGTTGCCGTTGCAAGGGCAATTCGTGAATTTGGTATTGAGGCATCTCTTAAATGGCCAAATGATGTTTTGGTCGGGGATAAGAAGGTCTGTGGAATTCTGACAGAAATGGATGCGGAAACCGATCAGATCAATTTTGTTGTCATTGGTATGGGTATCAATGTCAATGTGTCCATAGAAGACCTTTCGGAAGATATCCGGTCGAGTTCAACAAGTCTTAGTGAGATAAAAGGCGAAGAGCTGGATAGGATCGCTTTTGTTCAGGCATTGTTGAGGGCACTTGAAGATGAGTATGTCCGATCTAAGACATTAGGTTTCGATTCAATTCTTGAGGAGTGGAGATCCCTGTCTTCAACTATAGGCCGGGATGTGGATGTGGTGACGCCGCAAAGGATGATAAGCGGAAAAGCAGTAGGTATCACTGAAAATGGTACTCTTCTTGTGGAGACTGCAGAAGGTCTGGAAGAGATCGTTGCCGGAAGTTGCATTCATAGATAATGGGTGTGGCGCGTGGATAAAAGAGAGTTAAGACCTTTACTTTCTATCCTATTACTATTTTTAATATTTTTCATTTGTGTCTTCCCTGTATCGGCTGCAAATGATGATGTCCGCATCCGACTTATTGATGGCAAGGGTATTTTCATTGAAACCAAGGGTGAATGGCAGTTCAGTCAGGGATATCTCTTTGTGGTCAAGGATGTGAGTGATGATGGCAATGTTTGGGTGGAACTTTCACTTGATGGTGTTGCTCTCAAAGATGAGATCCTGAGCGAAGGTTCTGTTTTTATCTACTCACATAATTCTAAAGAGATATTTAACATTACTCTGGATGCCATTTACTATGGGCCTGACGGTGAATTGATCACATTTATTCCGGTATATCAGTATCTTGATCCTTCATTACCTGCGCCTGTGTCTGAGGATCCGGGCAGTTCCCCGAACGTTCCGAATATTCCCGTTGAAAATAATAGTACGGCAGAGAACGTTCCAGGATTCAGTTTTGTTATGGCTGTTTTGAGTATGGCTTGCTTTGTAATTTTCAAACGTTTCTCCTGGAAATATTAATTGGAATTTAACAAGCATCATTTAACAAGTATTTTGATAATGTCGGAAATGGTCATGACGGATTGACTATGTCTATAGTTCTCTCTATCGATCTGACTAGGGTCTAACTGGATGTATGCTGAAAATAGGTCCTTGTAATGATGATGAACGTAAAAATGATCAATGATCAAATAACAACGTAAAATAAAAAATAAAAAATGAGATAATAAGCTTAAAGCTTAAGATCTCCCTTCTCCATCAATAATCTAAGGTCTTCAAGACTCATTCTTCCTGTCTTTTCAAACTTCTCTTTTGCAACAATGTGTTTCTCATCCAGTTTCTTCTCATCATGTTCAAGTTGGATCTCATTGAGCTTGTCAAGATATATGCTGAGTTCATCTCTGAGCTCTGATATCTTTGTTTTCAATGGATCGATCTTTTCCCTTATGGGTGAGACGACATCATAGGTCTCTTTGATCTGAGCATGATATAGATCTGCTTCTTTTCGAAGTCCATCGATCTTCTTGTAGGATGCAAGCATTGAAAGATGGTGTTTCTGTGACTCTTCTGCAAGTCCCTTTACATCCTTTCCAACAGTCCCATCGGCTTTGTAGATCGACTCTGATGATCTGTATGTTTCCACGATCTTGCTATGTAGCTCATCAGCCTGACTTGCAGCACCGATCCTCTCTCCAAGGTCGGAAAGTTTCTCGAAAATATCAATCTCATGTTTGAGGGGAATGTCTGCATTTAAGAACTTATCAAGTTCAGCAGCATATGCCTTTGACAGAGATTCAACACTTCCACGGGACTGCTTGTTGTATTCATCACGCTTTGTTTTAAGCTCGGTGATACTGCCGGTGACCTTGTCCTTTTCACTGCGGATCTCATCTCTTGTGCCCTTTATTTCTGAGATCTTCTCATTAGCGATATCACGAAGTTTCTTCTCTTCGCGTGCCTTTGTTGCAAGTTCCTTTACTTGCGCGTTAAGCTTGTCCCTTTTCTCTTTCAGCTCATCGATATTTGTGCGATGCAGCTTCAGATCTCTAAAAACACCTTTCAGGGTACGTTCGTTCTGTGTGATCTTCGTCCTGTAATCGTTAATTGTGTTCTTCAGGTCCTTTTCACTCATGGTTGATACATCTGTTGTGGTCATGCGTCAGCCTCCGGCGTGTTCTCTTCAGTGGCAGGATTCTTTCCCCAGTGCTCAAGGGCTTCATTATGGCTCTTTATTCTGTTCTCAAGCCATCCGTGGCGTGGTGAGATCGTCTTAAGTTCCTCAGTTGCTTTATGGAAGTTTTCGTCAAGGGCTTTAATGCCAATGGTCCCTGCAAGCTCATTGCTGGCTTCGATAGCACCATTGACCTTTGCTTTTATCTGTTGAACGGAGCTCTGGACGGTTTCATGTGTGCTCATGCCATCCAGCTTGGTCAATAGTTCATCAACTACCTGCTTTTCTTCATTGATATTGATGAGGCGCCTGACCTTGGTAAATCCGTCATTTGCAGCATGCATAAGCTTGTTATCAAGCAGTTTGTCATCGATGTCAGTGAACATGTTCCCAAGAACGTTCTCTGCCTGATGGTAGAGCTGTTGACGTTTCTCTTTCAGAACCTCAATGCGGGTCAGGGTATCTTCCTTTTCCTGCTTTGAGGATTCTATCTGTTCTTTCAGTGCCTTTGATCTTCCATCGAGCTCGCTGAACTCTCTGTTGTATTCTTCCAGAAGACGCCTGTGCTTTGCGATCACGCTTTTGATAAGCTCATCTTTGTCAAGAATGGAAGTTTCATTACTCATATTACTTTCACTCATATTTACACCAATATTTTGATAAATGTAACATTAAATATAAAATTCATAATCTGTATATCTGGGCATGTGGTATGCCGTCTATGTATATGACGCATTCCGGATCAACGGCACCAGAATCAATGGCGCATTGAACTGAACGTGTTCCAAATATGTTTGCACTCGGAGCGTTCCTTATCGCTTGTATGATGGTCTCTTCGGATGCTATCTCTCCTTTGTAGAAACCTTCCGAGATATCTATCACAATTTCACCTTTGGTCAGCTTCTTTCCGACCAGTTCTTTGTCGCAAACAGCAACGAGGATCTGATTTGTGGATCTGTGTATTTTCAGGTACATATCTTCGTCTTATTATACTAATTTTATGTGCTTGCTATCGGGAGCTAACAGGTCTCCCTGCTTTTTCATCTTAGATATAAGCTCTTCAGCTCTTTCCCTACTTATTTCTTCGGTCTCAGCTTCTGCATATACCTCTTCAAGGGGTGCTTTTCCACCTGCGTGCCTGTCGCCGACACGTTTGATTATGTCTTTGATATGATGTATCTTGTCACGCTGACTCTTGCTGGTTCCGGATGCAATTACGTCCACGTCGAAAGCTCCGGTGTCGGGATCTACTCCGACCTGGCGCATACATGCCATGGATATTCGTGTGGTCCTTTTCGCATCATCAATAGTTACTACATCGCTTAAACGTATGCGTGCGCTTGCTTCAGCAAGTCTTACAAGGGCTTCCAGTTGTCTTGCAGTGACTGGTACCGGTGAATCTTTGCCTTCTCCCTGTTTGCGCAGGTCAAGATAGTAATTAATGATATGGTCTCGGGCATCATCTTCCATTATAGGGAAGATCCTTCTCCTTGCGTACGCAACGTATTTTCTCAGCAAGTCGTTTTCAATGATGGGCATGATGACCGTCATATGAGAATCCACTTCTTCCTTTGTAACTGTTGAGTGTGGGACCCTCTGCCTTTGTTCGTTGAGCTCACCTGCATACTGGGATTTCAGTATGTGGTGTGCGATATTGCTGTCTTTGGTTCGGTCAGGTACATCAAGAAGTATAAAAATAAGGTCGAATCTTGAGATAAGGGCCGGAGGCATATTGATCTGTTCTGCAAGGCCTTCGTATTTATCGAACCTTCCGTATTTCGGATTGGCTGCACCGAGTAATGCACATCTTGATTTCAATGTCGCAAGTATGCCTGCCTTTGCCACACTGATGGTCTGTTGTTCCATGGCTTCGTGCAGGGCACTTTTATCTTCCTTGCTCATCTTGTCCATCTCGTCAATTGCGGCAAGACCCATATCTGCCATGACAAGCGCACCGGCTTCCAGTGTCCAGCGTCCATCTCCGAGGTCATCCTTGACAGCTGCAGCGGTAAGACCACTGGACGATGCACTTTTACCTGAAGCAAAAACACCACGGGGTGATATCTTCACCATGTATCTGAGCAACTGACTTTTTGCGATACCAGGGTCACCAACAAGCAATATGTGTATATCGCCTCTGACCCTTGAACCGTCAGGTAGCATCTTAGGTACTGCTGAGAACAGCTGCATGCTGAGTGCTTCCTTTATGTCTTCATATCCGTAGATGGAAGGTGCGATGGAGCCTCTGATCATTTTATATATCTCAGGGTCTTTGCCCATCTCAACGATACGTTCTTCATCTTCCGGTGTTATGTCGAGCTCATCAAATTCCTGGTCTACGTATTCGATAGAATTGGCATGGAGAACAAGGTCGTAAAATGTCGATTTTCCTTCTCTTAACGTTCTCTGATGTGAACGAAGTACGCCATTGATGACAAGACGGTCACCAGGTTTAACAAGACCTGCCAGGTCGTCCTCTGCATCGATATCGATACTTTGTGGCTGACTACCACCTTTCAAGCTCTCAGGTGACTCCTGTACCTGGAGTTTTTGTGCATCTAAGAATGTTGATTGGTCTATAATAAGCTTGAATGGCCCTTTCTTGCCACAGGATTCATTTTCACAATCTGTAGGTTCTACGAACTTAGGGCCACCCTGTGGCTCAAAACTGGTGTTCTCACATCTCATGCACATGAATGCCGCATTTGTTATCTTTGGCCTGACCTCGGTAGCTTTGCGTATCATGCCTTCGATGGATATGAACTTTAGAAGATGTTTGCTTCGAAGGTCTCTGATAGCTACGCTATTCGGGACGTTTATGAACTGGACATGAACATCATCGAGGTCCTTCTCGATAGGTATGTCTATCTCCCTTAATGCCTGTTCAGCATAGGGTAGTACATCGTCCGGGTGTTCAAGTAGCTCGTATGCAAGGTCTGCATCGAATTGCTCGAGGTCGGGAAAATCAACAACGATACTTCTGATATCAGGGTACTCATTTGCCAGCAGGAGTATTTCATCCCAGTAATAGCGCTTAAGAAAATCCCTGAACTTTTCATCCCATTTTATTTCACTCATGTAATCCACATTATTATATTGAAATGATACCTCAGGTATCGGAGATACCAGAATACACTATGTACATATCAATATTTCGAGTCAATACTTTTAGAATGCTATCTTGCATGGTCCTGTTCATTTGATATGGTTCTGGACCTTTCCAAGAAATCCTCTTAATGTCTGCACTTCCCTTGGCATGAGCTGCGCCCTTCCGAATATTCTTTTAAACATCAGGTTAGTCTTTTCTTTTTTGTGTGCAGGGTACTCGATGTCATCAAGGACCTCGTCGATATGCTCATATAACAATCTCAGGTCGAATCCCTCTGCAAGACTGTTCTCACCTGCTGTTATCTGGCTCATTTCATAAAGTATGATGGTGACAGCATGTGAAAGGTTCATTATCGGATAGGTTTCGGATGTCGGTATGCTTACTATCACATCGCTGAGTTTAAGTTCCTCGTTAGTGAATCCGTTGTCTTCCCTTCCAAAAAGGACTGCAACAGTTCCATTCGTTCCGCTGAACTTTTCCTTTAGTTCCCTTGGGGTGTATGGTGGCATACGGATATGTTCATCGATTTTCAGTCCTGTGATGCCGGTGGTTGCAATGACTATATCACTGCCTTCAAGGGCCTCTTCGATGGTATCAACTATCTTTGCTCCATCAAGGACATCGTATGCATGGGAGGCAAGTGCTCTTGCTTCCATTTTCAGTTCGCAGGGGTTTACGAGTGTCAGGTCATAGAACCCGAAGTTCTTCATGGCTCTTGCGACCGATCCTACATTTCCCTGGTATAAAGGCTCTACAAGGATTATTTTCAGATCTAATGTCATCCAATCTCTGAATATCTCCAATACATGTATATTTTGCGCAACTACGTACCAAGGTTATCCAATATCGGTACAGGTCATTTTTTAATAAGAATGAAATTCCGATGGAAGGTATTTCTATGCACAAACTGTCATTTAATTGCAGTTCTGTTCCGTATTCCATAAACATTATTAGTAATCCTGATCATCTTATAATTGCAAATTTGATTTAGGAGGTACATTAAATGAGTTTACAAGATATTCTAAAAGCTACTTTTAAAGGTGAGACTACTGAAGTTGGATGGTACTTTGCAATGTCCAGGCAGGCAGAGCGCGAAGGTCATTTTGAAGCTGCTCTTTACTTCCGCCAGATCGCAATGGATGAAGCATGGCATGCAGCAGAGGTTGCTGAGCTCCTGGGTCTTGTAAAGGACACAACTGTCGAGAACATTGAAATGATGCTCGAAGGTGAGACAATGGCAGAGGGTGAGAAGGCAGAGGCTGCAAAGATCGCTCATGAAGAAGGTAACGAAGCTGCCGCATTGTTCTTTGCAAAGGCATCACTTGATGAGGCGAGGCATAAATCAGGTCTTGCAGGGCTTCTCAAGAAAATTAAATGAATTCCATACTTGTGACATAACGTGCATATATCGGAATTGGGATGATGGCATCGGACATACTTGATAAAAAAGCTATTCTGCAGCGGGATAGGGATACCTATGCCATTGTCCCACAGACTCCGGCAGGTATTATTAGCGTTGATGGATTGCAGCGTGTTGTGGATGTTGCAAAAAAATATAATGCTACCCTTAAATTCACTTCTGCACAGCGTGTAGCTATTATCGGATTAATGGAAAGTGATCTTGATGCTGCATGGTCTGAACTTTGTATGGAGCCTGCAGCATCGATCGGAAAGTGTGTGCGAAGTTAAAGGTGTGTCCTGGGATCGATAATTGTAAACGTGCACAACAGGATGCTCTGTCTTTAGGACTGGTCCTTGATGAACTCTATCATGGTATGCAATTGCCTTCCAAGTTCAAGATGGCGGTGAGCGGTTGTATGAATTCCTGTTCTGAACCTGCGGTGAGGGATATAGGCGTAATGGGTACTCCGAGGGGATTTACTTTGCTGGCAGGGGGCAATGCAGGAATAAGGCCACGTATTGGTGATGTGGTCGCTGAAGGGCTGGATGAGTCTGAAGTTCTTGAAATGGTTGACCGGATCATTGAATTCTATATGAGCTCTGCTAAGAAATATCGTCTGGGCAGACTTATCGATGACATTGGGCTAGAGGCTTTTAAGAGTGAGATCGGTCCTTTATGATATGTTTTTCTTACATATTAATGGCGAATTTAATATGGCTCGAATAAATTTTCGATGAATGCTATCTCAGGTTTTCCTACATCCTGGGTCTGGCCACTTTCTCTGAAATTATTTATGGATGTGATCTGAATGTGGCATTATTTCTACATTCAATTTTAAATTGGACCTTGTTCCAAAATATTTACTAAAGTGATTGCTTTGATGCGTTTTCTTACTTTTGCTGTAAGTTCTGTTTATGAAAATGTTTAAATATAATTGGTTCTACCAATACACAAATCATATTTAATATCACGATAATTTTTAGAAAGATATAATAGTGTCACATCTTGGCAATATCAGGAGGATAATTTATGAGTATGGAATATTATAGTGGACTTTCTGCGGATGTCACAAACAGTTTCGGAATGCTTACCGAATCTATGAGGATCACATTCGCAGCGGTCATGATCATGGCCACGATTGCTATAGCGATCTTCATGATCGGTATGTACATAAATCTTAAAAAATGGGGCTTAGGCGCTGAAGGATATGGTCTTAAACCTTCCAATGGAAGCATCTTTACCTTCCCTAAAACCCTGGCTTATCAGATGAGTGCAAAAGGGCACGGTCATGGTCAGAATATCTTTTCAACATTGATCTTTGATGCTCTTCTTCAGAGGCGTGCTCTAAGACGCAGTCCTGGTAGATGGGTAATGCACCTTGCTATCTTTGGAGGCTGGATCGCACTATGTATTATGTCAGTTGCGATGTTCGCTGTGGAAATTATTCACATGGTGGGTATTCACATTCTCGATCCTGCAGATTTCAGGGAAATGCTCAGTGTTCCTAATGACGTATTTAGTTATATTCTTTTGATCGGTATCATTATTGCTATCTTCAGGAGACTCTTTGTTGCAAAGGCTCGTGAGAGTACCATTGCTTTCGATTCAGTCCTTCTTGTCGGACTTACTATCATTGTAGTTACAGGGTTTGTTGCTGATGGTATCAGGAACGGTACCCTCTGGGGTCTGGGGATGCATTCTGACCTTGCACCACCTGCATCACTGTTCCACGTTGTGATCTCATTGTTCTTCTGCATCGCATATATCCCATTCAGCAAATATATGCATATGATAGCAGGTCCACTTACCCTTATGGCTAACAAGGGAGGCGAATAATCATGAAAGGCGAACCTTCAATTAACACTAATAACCTTACAGCTGTCCAGCTCATGGAGATTGATGCTTGTGTGCGCTGTGGCGAATGTGTCAAATGGTGTCCAACCTACGATGCTTCTAACAAAGATCCCGGACTCGCACCAAGGGACAAGATCCTCAGGTGGGGTCAGTTCATGAACAAGTCCTATGGTCTGCGTGCCAGACTGTTCGGTCCAAAAGCAATTCCTGAGGAAGATATCGCGCAGTTCAAGGATGATGTTTACAAGTGCACTACCTGTGGAATGTGTGCTACAGTTTGTGAGGTAGGTATCAACACTATCGAGTTGTGGGAATCCATGCGTGCAAATCTTGTCAAACGTGGTAATGGTCCATACGGCAAGCAGGGAATGTTCGTAAAGCTCATCGGCGAGTACAGTAATCCGTACATGGCTGACAACAAGGACAGACTTAAATGGATCCCTGATGATGTAAAGATCGCTGACAAAGCAGAAATCCTTTACTTTGGTGGTTGTACTGCAGAACTGAGGCAGCAAAAGCTGGCGTTCGCTACTGCACGTGTCCTCAACCATCTGGGAATCGAGTTCGCAATGCTCGGAGAGGACGAGGTGTGCTGCTGTTCCGCACTTGTCAGGACCGGTCAGCACGAGATCGAGGATATTGCACGTAGAGCTGCAAGGAAGAATGTTGACGGTATCGTTGCAAAGGGTGCAAAGACCGTTTTGTATGCATGTGCTGGTTGCTACCGTACCTCTCTTATAGACTGGCCAAGGTTGCTTAATGAGGAAATGCCATTCAAGATCGTCCATATTACAGAGTTCCTTGAGGATCTTATCAAGGAAGGCAAGCTTGAATGGAAAAAGCCATTTGATAACCTTACAGTAACATACCACGACCCATGTCACCTTGGACGTCACGTTGGTGTATATGAGCCACCAAGGTTCGTGCTTAACGCGATTCCCGGTCTGAACCTTAAAGAGATGGACCGTATCAAGGAAAACCAACGCTGTTGTGGAGCTGGCGGTGGTGTAAAAGCTGGTGTTCCTGATCTTGCTCTCGGTGTTGCTGAAACTCGTGTTCAGGATGCTCTTGCAAAGAATCCGGATATCCTTTCAAGTGCATGCCCGTTCTGTAAGAGGAACCTTTCTGATGGAAGGGACTCCCTTGGTGCAGATGAGCTTGTTGTTGAGGACGTTATTGTTCTGACGGCTGAAGCACTTGGAATTTCACTTGATGATTGTGTAGAGAGCTGATCTCTCTACCTTTCGTTAATTTTTTTTATGTCCTTCTTTATTTTTACTCAGTTCTCTTTTACAGTTACTTTTAAATATTGCTACCTACTCTCTCTGGCTCATGGAAATTCCCTATGAACTTCTGGGTAAGCTATTCGTATATATGCTTCTCTTTGCTCTACTGGGGATTGTTGTGGCATTGCTTGTTGGATTTTACAGTTTTAAGAATAAAAAGGTCATTTTTCCTAATTTTGTTCTTTTCATGCTTTATCTGTTCTACTCACCTGCTAAATGGATGTGTGGTGTCTTCTCGATAAGGGATACCCTTGTGGATGAGATCCTCATTGAGATTAGAAATGCTGTAATGCTTGATGATTTTATCAATGCAAAAGGCCCAAGGGCTGTATTTTTGCCCCAGTGTATGCGTCATGCCAATTGCAGGGCCCGATGTGATCCTATACTTGGCTATGAGTGTAAAAAGTGTGGTCTATGCGATATTGGTATAATCTGTAAAGCTGCCGATGAACATGGTTTCACAGTTTATGTTATTCCTGGTGGCAGTTTTGTAAAGAAGATTATGAAAGCACACAAGCCTGGTTCCTGTATAGGGGTAGCCTGTTACAATGAGCTTTCTGAATCCATGGAAGAAATATCGTTCATGCCTGTTCAGGGTGTTTGCCTTTTGAAAGATGGTTGCTTCAATACAAAAGTGGATGTTCTCGAAGTGATCGAAAAAATGGAGCTCTGCAATGTATAATTTTATAGGCAAATTGTTATTGGTTCTTTTAGTGTTGTCTGTGTTTGTTTCAGCATTATCTCTTTATGCTAGTCGTGTAAGCCTTACTCGAAATGTCTGGTTATCCGGCCTTTTTGCGAATGTATTGGATTTCTTCTTCCTTCCGCTTAAATATTTCTTTTGTAAGTTTTCTGACCCGCGAAAACTTGACAAGTGGATGGTCTCTTTGAAAAATTCCGCACACATGTCAGATTTTTCAAAGACGAAAAAGCGGCTGATGTTCGTCCCACATTGCATGCGTTCACTTGATTGTCCTGCATACGCAACGAAATATGGGATACAGTGCAAGTCCTGTGGTAAGTGTGTTATGGATAAACTGAAAGAAGATGCAAATGAATATGGCTATGATCTCTATATTGTAACGGGTTCTTCTTTTGTTAAAAACATCTTAACTGATCATTATGCAGACGGAGTTCTGGTAATTGCATGTGATTATGAGATCAACAAGGGTATGAGATCCCTTGCAGGGACCAGTGTTGTGACGTATGGTATTCCTATGCTCAATGACGGATGTTACAACACAATGGTAGATGATCAGCTGGTCACTGATACTCTGGAAATGTTTGCATGATCCAATTTCAATCGAATCATCGGTGTTCTTTTGTTCCATGATCAAAAATAAGTTGGTTGTGAGTGAGGAGAGTAAGCTCCCTTCTGTTGATGCAATGTTTCCCGTCAGCAGGGCTGACTCGGGAATGGTCCTTGCGGACACTTGCATTGACGATATTCGGCTACGCGTTAATAAATTCGGGGCAGTCCAGAAACCTGCTTGATCCCTACTCCAACTTGCATCCACGAGGTTTCGCCGTTCCATCCACGTTCCATACGACCTCAACCTTTCGGTATCATAGCATTGGTATGGTGTGGTATCGTTTCTGTGCCAGAGCCCGGGTTCTCACCCGACACCCTTCACAGGTGTTCGTGTATCTGGATGATGGGGAGACTTTCCTCAGGTCAAAGACCCGGCGATCGTCCTTCCTCTCTCGTTTTCATCACGGGATGGGTTGTATATATAGTTAGCGATATCCACAATAACTCCTCATTATAAAAATTATTATAACTGTTTTATTATTTACGATATGTTTATCTACTATTATTAAGAAATTACTTATTATATATTAAAGAAGCACAAATGATGTGGGTGGTAGAAATGATCAAAAAATCTCTATTAATTACTGGGCTTCTTGTCATCCTGATATCGATGGTCAGTGTGGCAAGTGCAAGTGAAATATATAATGTGACAAATCCAAAGGACACGCTTTCATGCGGGGATGTGGATGTCGGTGTGATCATTGACGGTAATAACGTAACTGTAGA
>NZ_JAUVEY010000097.1:0-8233 GCF_030594565.1 Methanococcoides sp. | reverse complement strand
CTGAAGACCAGTTCCTCTTTGTCAAGCACATGAACTATCAGTGTGCCACCGCTTTTTTCCAGTGCGGTCTCAACGGCATCTGTTACTCTTTCCCGAATGTCGTCCTTTATTACGATCCTGTCTACAACGGCTTCGATATTGTGTTTGTTATAACGTCCCAGCTCAATTGTTTCCGCATCATCAAGGGCTATTATCTCGCCGTCGACCCTTGCACGTGCAAACCCTTCTGTACGAAGGTCGGTGAGTAATTTCTTATATTCTCCCTTGCGCTCCCGCACAAGCGGTGCAAGGATGTGTATCTTAGAACCTTCTTTTATCTTCAATATACTATCGACTATCTGGTCAACGCTCTGGGGTTCAATGGCCTTGCCGCATTTTGGACAGTGACGTATTCCTATCCTCGCATAGAGCAATCTCAGGTAATCATATATCTCTGTGACAGTACCGACCGTAGAACGCGGGTTCTTGCTGGTTGTTTTCTGTTCTATGGAAATTGCAGGGGAAAGCCCTTCGATGTATTCCACATCCGGTTTTTCCATGAGTCCCAGAAATTGTCTTGCATAAGCTGACAACGATTCCACGTATCGTCTCTGACCTTCCGCATATATTGTATCAAAAGCAAGGGAAGATTTTCCAGACCCGCTGAGTCCGGTTATGACTATCAGTTTATCACGTGGGAATGTTACGTCTACATTCTTGAGATTGTGCTCTTTAGCACCTTTGACAATTATATTTTTCAGGGACATGTTTTTGGAGAAATTGTGTTTTTGTATTGATGGGATAAGGAGTATTTGAGTAACGTGATTAAAGGTTTACTGTTGATGTGGTAGAATATAGTAAGTTAAACTGATTTAAAGGAATTCTGGATCATAACATAAAAATTTGCTCATGCAGACATGAGCAATTATTGAAGGTCAGTAAAAGAGTGATTCCTGGTGGTTTCTAATCAAAATAGGAGATATCAAGGATATTTTGCCTGATTTCATCAAAATCATCGCCCCAATGAAACTCAGTTTCCTCATAAACAATGTTATTCTTGTTCAGTATCTTAAGAGTAAGCGGGGGAAACGAAATGAAATATTTCTTTTGTTTCCCATACGCTTTTTGTCCCCAATCCATGATTATTGAGCGTTCTGGTCAGATTTACCTACTTGTCATCATCAGAGGATCCAGAACCTCAAGAACTTTACCCACTATTTTGCGAATGAGTCCTATGGTAACACATCCAGAGTTTACATTATTGCACTGACATCAACTTTTGTTTTGAATTCATCCGAAGTTATGCGATATTCCAGGAAATCCTGAACATCCTTAGTAAGCGCGGTGATTTCAAAGAGTGGCTCTCTGCCCGCATACATCTGTATGATTATCTCATCTGTATCCGGGGCTTTCTCAGCTGCAACACCCATGATGTAGAACCAGGTCATAAGTGCATCAGAATCTGATTTCACAGGTGGCTGGTCATATTTGACAAATACACGTTCCGTGGTAACTTCCACAGTTGCATCATCTATTCCCTGGAATGCAAGGGATTCGTATATTGACATACTTGCAGCTTTATCCACATCGTAACTATCTGATATCATCGGAGTCCATTCATCTTTAATATCATCGGATGTAGAGTTATTATCGTCTCCACCTGAGAATAGGATGAACAAAAAGATTACTCCTATTATTGCTATTGTTCTCTTTTTCATAGGTCGTATTCCTCCCCGTTGTTGTAGATGACTTTTGGATCAGTACGTTTGACCACCTGGCAATTATCCCATTTCCAGGGCTTCCAGCTGCTACCGATATCTTTTATGGCAACGTCACCAATTGGATTTTCGTCCTCGTCTGTGGGTACGTAGTATGACTCTCCTTTCACTGTAACCTTGATCCAGAGGTCCGGATTGATCTCCTGCTTTTCACCTTTCTCATCTGTGTAGAGCATGTAATAGACAGGTCCGTCTGAAGTCTGCTTTACTTTTCCGTATTCACTTAGGAAAGCATTTGGTGTGGAAGTTCCTATACCACCGCTTGTGATCCGCCCCTGTCTTGCATTGCCGTTCTTTATTGCATTGTCAAGTTCCGGTAGTGCCATGACGATCTTTTCAACTATTTCCAGTTCCTTCTTTATGAATTCACCAACTATGGGAACCTTGTCGGCAACTTCCTGTCCGGTCTTCGAAACCACATAAAGGGCTTTCACAGTGGTGCCTGAAGCGCCTTTCATCTCACTGAGCTTCTCGTAATCATTATAGGCTCCAACGTATTTGTTCACTTCTTCCTTTAGGCTGTTGATCTTATCTATCTTATCAAAGGTCTTTGCTAATTTCGAGTTTGAGTAGTCATCTGAAAAGAAGGATGCAGCTTCATGCCCAGTCTTGATCTTTTCGATGGTGTCCTTTGTGTCTTTATCGATAATTTCAAGGTTCATGATATCATTGAGTTTGCTTCCAACCTTATCTTTACCAGCATAGTCAGCCCCACCTGTGATTTCAACGGGACTTCCTGCCTCAAAGGTAAAATCCTCTTCGAAGACCTGTTTTATCTTTTCTTTGTTGGATTCAACATTCTGCCCATCACCCAGATCCATATCATCCAGCTTTTCCATGTCTTCGGAGCTTTCTTCCCTTATCATGTTAATGATTGTTGCCTGGGTTTGCATGGATTCAACAAAATCATCAGGCAGGACATAGTTCATGTGAACATTCTGGTAATCCTCTATGTCCTGTTTATCAATGTCTTCTATAGCAAGATAACCTTCATTTTCGATGAAACCTTCCTCTTCCAGTACCTCATAGATGAAAAATAGTTCATCGACTTCATCATATTCCGTAAATTCGGTATCTTCATTTTCTGCAGTGTCTTCTATTCCTGTTGAAATTTCTTCGGGATTCTGATACTGGTCCGACAGTTCCTCAGAATCGCCAATAGCAGTTCCTGTGATTACTTCATCAATGGGTGTTTCCTCAGGATATTCATCGGTTTGTGTATCCTCCATGCCTTCCCATTGACCAACTGCACCACTTGCAACAGAATGGTCCACCAGTTTAACAAAAATATTCTCAGCTACCGGCTGAATAGCGGATAAGGGAAGGTTGTAGCCATCCACATCCACATAGACCTGATCTCCTCCGGGAGTAGGGGCTACGAATGATACACTACTGGTTACAGTCTGGTCAGAAAATTCCCCCAGTATCATCCTTTCATCCATATCCCAGTAATCAATACTCTGCATTTCAGGCTTTAGGGGATCTCTTTCCGAGAAATAAACTACACCAACATGCTCGGCATCTCCTACGTACCAGAATGCATCTTCAGTGAAATCCGGCTCAATTTCCTCTGCAGCCTCATATATTATCGCATTAACTTCTTCATAGTTGTATTCTCCCACCGAAGTTGGTACTGATACCAGAACAAGAAGTGAAATAAATACTATTAATATATTCAGTTTCATATGCTCATAAGCTCCTCTATTTGTATAAATATTTTTTCAGATGCGGTAACGTTCCTTTGTTATATTTTCATAAAAACCGTTATATTTATGACGATGTAATTTATGTGGGTCATTTTACTTATTTCGGCTTCCAAAAACAGAAATTGATTTTTCAGGATACGATAGGTAAGGCGGTAAAGCCATTAGCTCCCTTTTCAAATGATTCTCAGAGTATTGTTTATGAGCCTTTTATTGACTATGCAACAGGAGAACTTAAACAGGGAGCTCATTATTTCAAGCAACTGAGTAGAACAATAATAGAGTATGCCAATCATCTTGAATCTAAGTTTGATGGTGAAATTGGAGTTCTTGAGAGAAAGCATGTTCATGCTGATGGTGTGGTTTACATTGGCAAGGAAGCTAACAATATTGATGAACAGGAATTGGATGTGAAGCAGGCTCAAGAGTTTGTTAATGAAAAGTTAGTCTATGAGTTCATTTTGAAGCTGACTCCTGAAAAAGCAAGAGAGATTGGAATCAAGCACAGGAGTGCTTTGACTTACTTGAAGAAAAAAGCAACCGACGGGGAATTAAATTTTAAGGGAAAGAATGTAAGAAGAGCTAGGGATGCTCAATATGAATTAAGTTCTTAATTTAGATAGAATTGCTTTCACTATTCCATCTTTACCTTCTTTATTATAATCCAAGTATCCAATAGTACTTGGAATACCTACTACATGAGTATCGTCTATTCTTACAGGGAGTATAAATTCAGAATCTCTTTTCTTTGCTTCTCCGTGTGCAACACTAAATTCAAAATTTGTCCAATCCTTATTGGGATAGTGTTCTGAAATAAAAGGAATAACAAATCTTGTATTTTTTGCATATGTTTCTTTAAAATAGTGATCTAACCTTTTACCCCATAATTCACTTTTTTCAAAGTTATCATAAAACACTGAAATTGAGTTGCTTATTAAATCTTCAGCAATTTCTTCAACAATACCTCGGTCTTCTCCTGCAAAAGAAAAAGCAATATCATAAAAGGTCTTATTTTCGGTGGTTTCTAACATATTATCAACTTTTGTATCTAGCCCAAATATTGCTTTGTTTTCTTTTACTTCTTGATCATATTCAGGAAAATAATAATCCCATTCTTCGAAATTGTCCACATTTATTTTAATTCTATCAAAATCAATACGTCCATAATCCATATCATAAAGCATTAATTTTTTGTAATTTTCATGTTCAATAATTGCTCCAGTATAATCAACGACAATATGACTTCGAAAGATACCAGCAAGATGGAATAAAAGACCACTAGTTGTAGCTACATCCATCTGCAATGGATCTTTACCCAAAGTAATTTTACCGGATTGACCATCATAGACTATAAAATCTCCAATAAATTTTCCAAAATTTAAATTATTGATAATTTGTGAAAATTTATTCATATTGTTTACTATGAGTGACTCAAGGTACTTTTTGTCACTTGCACCAGAAAACATTCTTTCAAAATTAGCAATAAAATTTACTTCTGGAGTGATTATCTCTATATTACAAATACCATTATCGTAAGATGTACTATAAAGAAAAGCAAATTTTTTGTATTTTTCATCTTTAAACGTATCAATTAAAGCAAGATTTAGCAAAATCTCTATTAACTTGAATCCTGAGTGCTTTCCTTGAGATTCAGCATCTGGAACTTTATAATATATATGAGGAATAGGTCTCCATGTAGTCATATATGCTTAGATATTGCTGATACTATTTACAACTTATTTTGGTCAATATTTTTTATTTTTCTAATTAATCTATTTTTTTAAAATTTGAAATTTACCAAAAAAAAACCTTTTGCTTTTAAGGGCATAACCTATGGTTGTGCATGTATAATGCACACTCTCGTACAAAAAAATAGAGTTACCTATATCCCCGACTTGTTGTGCGAGGGCTCAGATTTGAACCTCTCATGCTCCTCGCACATTGATCGTTCTCCCATCGACCCATATCATGGTATACCTCCCTTTTCGAAAACAGTGCAATTAATCTTTCAATTTTTGCATAAGGAATGTGCTGATGAAATTGTTTTGGTGATTAACAATGACGGATGAATCGGATTTTCAGATATTTCTTGAGAATACAATCTGGGCCAGAACATGGGAAGAGGAAGAAGACGAGGACGGAGAACTCCTATCCTATGAAGTTATGACATTTGAGGAAACAGGGATCTTGTCTAATCATAATGGCTTGGTTGTAATTGCTCCTGACAGGTCGTTGAACGATCTGCTTTTACAATTCGATCTCCACCTCATATACCTCTTCTACATTCTCCTTATGTATTTTCCAGAATGGTTCTTCCCCATGCTCTTCTACAAGTTTCAGTGTCCTTCGAGGAATCGTTTTAGGTCCAAGTACAGCTCCCGGTCTTTCAGGATCATCGATATAATCGGTTTCCATCATGAATCGAGTACCCTGCTCAAGAGCTTCTTCTATGGCTCCTTTTCCTGCCAGCACACCTGGAAAGATGCCAAGCTTTTCGCAGACATTAACAAGCGGTGGAGCGTAATGCTTGACCACTTTATTTAGGGGGATGCCGGTCTTCTTTGCTCTTTCAGTGATGTCGATAAGTTCCGGTTCCCCAACGCTTTCAGTATGTAACTGAATGGCACAACCGGCATCCTTTGCCAGTGTGAAACCATGTTCCATGATATGATTGGATGCATCCCATATCTCCTCAGACACCGGGTAGTGCGGTCTTCCACTTTTAAGCCCCACTGCAACCCCTTCTTCAACGTACTCTGAAGCTATCTCAAGACCGCTTTTCATAAGCTCCACTGCCTTTTCAAGTTCCATGCGTTCGTTCAGTTTGTTGATCTCCGCAGGATGAACTCCGAGAACCGGAAATGCTGTCACACCGGTCTCGTTGATCTGGTCGGCAAGGTCAACGGTCTCATCAAAGACAATTTTATAATCTTCCGGTCTTGTAACTTCCACTCCTATGGTCCACGTTGGCTTCGTTACAAGGATGATGTGGGTGCCGCCTGCATTCTGGAACTCTTTGACAGCCTTGAGTCCTTTTGCACGTGGGTCGATGTGCATGTGTTCATCGGTTATGGGGATCTTTGGAATTGTGTTCATGTGTTTATTGATGTGTTGGGGGTTGAATAATGTTATTGTTCGTTCTTATTTTCTTCAGCAATCTCATTTCTTAATTCTTTTTTATTGCTAAAGTTAACAAAAAGTTCCAAGGGGAGCCGGAAGAAAAAGTCCAAGCAAAGAAATGTTGACTCAAGGGTATAAAGAAAAAAGGGAGAGAAAGAAGCTCAGTTCTTTCTCTTGTTGAACACGTAAGCACAACCCAGAAGCATCAGTGATAAAACCCCTGAAATTCCCGGTGTACTCTTTGGTTCAGTAACAGGTTCATCATCAATTGGTGTTTCTGCTTCAGCATCAGATTCTGCATATTTTGGATCAACATCCTTTATGATCGACGTATCATCCTCTTCTGTATTCGCTGAAATGGCAAATGGCGAGAATCCGGGAGTTTCGGCTTCAAAATGGATGTATGAATCATCTTCCCCTATCTTTATGGTATTCAAATTGTTCCATTTACCTTCACTATGGCGATACAATGCAATAGCATCTTCATTGATCTCATTCTCTGTGAGCCACGCTTTGGGTACACTAAAACCTATCGCAGGATGTGCAATGTTATCTTCTGTGGCGAATCCTACTTTACCAACCCATATGTTAAGGTTGCTATATACAAGTCCGGGAGCACTTTCATCGACCATTGCAGACTTATCTTTAAGGACTTCGATAGTCGTTGAAACCTCTCCATAATTCTTCAGTGCGGAGAATTTGATGTAATCAATGGCATTCTGTTCCTCATCGAAAGTGTAGCTAATTACGGCACCACCGATGATGTTCTTCGCTTTCACATCTTTAAATGCGATATTCTCAAAGGCCTCACCGGATGCTCCACTTCCACCAGCACTGCTTCCGGAGGAACTGCTACCACCACTACTTGAGGTCTTTGTTTCCTCAATGATGGTCGATGTTGCATCTTCGACATCCATCTCTGTTTCACAGTCAATTGGCTGGACTCCAGGAGCTGCTATTGCTAGGTCGAACACTCCCTCAAATGTGTATGTTCCCAGTGCTGCATCTCCAGGGATCGTGACATCATAGGTCAACTGTGCAACATCTGGTGCTGCGTTGGTATTAATCCAGCTTACCTTCTCTGGATTAACTGGATTAACGATAAATCCATCATCAGATGGATTGCTTACTACCCATCCTGTAGGCGCATTGTCCTCTATGACGGTCTTATCTGCGCCATCAAGTGTGATGTTCAATATCACGGTTATTGTGTCACCCGGGTTTGCACTTACCGGAAGTTCTCTGCAGACATTTGGCTCTTCAGCTGATGCTGCACCGGTGCTTACAAGCAACAGCAAAAGTAATGCTAAACCAATGATACTGAAAGATCTCCGATTGAAATCGAATATTTTACTAACGTTGCCAATGAACCGGGAATCTACATTTAATGTTTTAATAATATCACCCACCACAAAAATATTAACTACAAAAATACCAACCACCATTGGTAATTAAAAATATATAATTATGCCATATAAATGTTTCGAGCTTCTATTTTGCAAATCTATTTTCGGCATTGTTAACTAAACATAGCGAACTCTTTATTTCTGTACTTCATCAAAAGAAGAACAGAGTACTTCAGCATTTCAAGACTCTTAGTATAACACTTTGACTTTCTTCTCAATCTTGCCAGAAAGTGCCTAATTATGCTGT
>NZ_JAUVEY010000039.1:0-14552 GCF_030594565.1 Methanococcoides sp. | reverse complement strand
CTGAAGATATCGACTATCTGTATTATCTCTGCACGATTGTTGGCATCGGCATTAACTTTAATGAGGGCCAGTTCTCTCTCAACGAACTCTTCTGAACTGAGGTCTATCACACGAATGACATCGATGAGCTTGTTAAGCTGTTTCATGACCTGTTCAAGCACGTGATCATCACCACTAACAATGATGGTCATCCTTGAGATCGTAGGGTCTTCAGTGATCCCTACTGCAAGGCTGTCAATATTGAAACCACGGCGTGAAAAGAGCCCGGAGACCCTTGCCAGTACTCCGTATTTGTTCTCTACCAGAACTGCAAGTGTGTGTCTCATTGTATGTCCTCCAGATCGAGTATTTCGTTTATTGCAGCACCTGCCGGGACCATAGGGGATACATTCTCCTCACGTTCGATGATGAAATCGATAAGTACCGGTCCATTGGCCTCAACCGCTTTTTCAATAGCAGCTTTCACTTCGGATGGCTTTGTTACGCGTATTCCCATTGCACCGTATGCTTCTGCCAGCTTGACGAAGTCAACACTGTTCTCAATGGTGGTGTGTGAATACCGGTGTTCGAAGAACAATGCCTGCCACTGTCTGACCATTCCAAGATAACCATTGTTGAAAATTGCAATGATTATGGGGATATTGTTCTGGACGATGGTTGCCATTTCCTGTGAGTTCATCTGGAACGAACCGTCACCGGAAACGTCGACGACGACCTTGTCAGGTCTGCCGAGCTTGGCACCGATGGCTGCCGGGAATCCATAGCCCATTGTTCCGAGTCCGCCTGAGGATATGAATGTACGAGGTTCCTTGTATTTGAAATACTGGGCAGCCCACATCTGGTGCTGTCCGACCTCAGTGACGATTATCGCATCAGGGCATACCTCGTTTATCTGTTCGAGGATGTACTGTGGCTTGATGACATCATCCCTGTTGACATAGAACAACGGGAAATCCCTCTTCCATGTAGCAATTTTGTCGAGCCAGTCTTTGGTATTGCATTCGGAAACATGGTCGATAAGTGATGCCAGGATGTGTTTTGCATCGCCTACGATCGGGACATCTACCTTTATGATCTTTGATATTTCCGCAGGGTCGATATCAATGTGGATAACCTTTGCATTCGGTGCGAAAGATGTTGCCTTTCCGATTACTCTGTCATCGAAACGTACGCCTACTGCTATGAGGACATCGCTTTCCTGGATCGCATAGTTAGCATATTTCGTGCCGTGCATTCCAGGCATTCCAAGATAAAGCTCATTGTCGTTCGGGAACCCACCGATGCCGGTAAGTGTCGTCGTAACAGGCGCCTTGATCTTCTCGGCAAATGCCAGCAATTCTTTGCTTGCTTCCGATCCTATCACACCGCCGCCTGCATAGATCACAGGTCTTTTTGAACTTTTAATGACAGACGCAGCTCTCTTTATCTGCTGTGCATTGCCTTTGAATGTTGGCTTATATCCACGCAGTTCGACCGTGTCAGGATATACAAAATCAAGCTCGTCTGTAGTAATATCCTTTGGAATGTCGACGAGTACTGGTCCTGGTCTGCCTGTGGAAGCAATATGGAATGCTTCCTTGATGATCCTTGGCAGGTCCTTTACGTCCTGTACGAGGTAATTGTGTTTTGTGATGGGCATCGTAATGCCCGTGATGTCAGCTTCCTGAAATGCATCATTGCCTAACATTGAACTTGGTACCTGTCCGGTGAAAGCTACCATTGGAACTGAATCCATGTATGCGTTCGCAATACCTGTGACAAGATTCGTTGCTCCTGGGCCTGATGTTGCGAGGCATACACCGACTTTACCTGTGGCTCTTGCGTATCCTTCGGCTGCATGGACTGCTGCCTGTTCGTGTCTGACGAGTAGATGGTGCAGGTGTGCATCATAAAGTTCATCATAGATAGGGAGCAGTACGCCACCTGGATATCCGAAAATGATCTCGACGTTTTCCCGATACAGGCACTCGACAAATGCTCTTGCGCCTGTCATTCTTTCTGCTTTTCCGGCCATGCTATCTTTTCCTTTTAGTTGATCGGTAAGTTAAGATCGATATATATTTGTCAATAGGTTGCTAACATATTATTCAATAGCTACCATCAATACTGACTATCAAACTATATATCGACATCTTTCAATTATTAATCATAAATTACTTGTTCTTAATCCTGTATAAGCTGGTTGATACCGTTTATAACTGCTTCTACAGATGCCATTATTATGTCTGTTCGTGCGCCCCGTGAGGTGACCATTTTCCCATCTTTCGAAAGTTTTACCAGTACTTCCACAAGTGCATCTGTACCGCCGGTGATGGCATCGACATGATATTCCTCAAGCTGGATGTCAGCAACACCGGAGACAGCTTTGCGAATCCCTTCAAAGGCCGCATCCACAGGTCCGTCACCGGTAGCTGCTTCAACGATCTCTTTTCCATCGACTGTCAGCCTTACAGAAGCGGTTGGAGTTGCTCTGTTCCCGGATACGACAGTAAAATCCTCTAATTTGACCTTTGATTCGCGGTAAATGTCAAGCACAGTTTCTGCGATTGTCTGGAGGTCTGCATCCGTAACACGCTTTCCGTGGTCGCCTAATTCCTTCACACGTGAGACGATCTCATTGAGCTGTGAATCATCCACATCCAGTCCCTGCTCTTTCAGTGCAAGTGTGACGGAACTCTTCCCTGCATGTTTTCCAAGCACTATCTGCCTTTCACGTCCGATACTCTCCGGGGTTATCGGTTCATAGGTGGAAGTATCCGCGAGCAATCCGTGAACGTGGATACCTGCTTCATGGGTAAATGCATTTCCGCCTACAAGTGATTTATTCGGTGCAACGGCGAGGCCTGTAAGACGACTGACAAGCCTTGAGACCTTGTAAAGTTCATTGGTCTTTATGCAAGTATCGCGCTTATAGAGCCATTCAAGGACCATGACAACCTCTTCAAGGGCTGCGTTCCCTGCTCTTTCTCCTATACCGTTTACTGTCATATGTGCTTCTCTTGCACCGGCATTGAGCGCTGCTACTGTATTCGATACTGCAAGACCGAAGTCGTTGTGGCAGTGAACAGCCACTGGTACGTCAATGGATGATGATAGCTCTTTAAATATCTCGGTTGTTCTTTCAGGCACAAGCAATCCCACAGTATCACAGAAACACACTCTGTCAGCACCTACTTCCACACCGGCCTTGTACAGGTCCTTCAAGAAGTCTAAGTCTGCTCTTGAAGCATCCTCTCCGCTAAGCTCCACTATAAGGCCATGGTCCTTTGCATATTCCACGGCACTTAATGCCATTTCCTTCAATGCTGCCCTGTCTTTTTTCAGCTTCACACTGATATGTAGGTCAGATACCGGTGCTACAAGGTGAATTGAATCCACATCACATTCTAATGCGAAATCCACGTCTTGCTGCATAATACGGCAATAGCTGCAGATCTCTGCGTCTAACCCTTCTGCTGATACGGCACGAATGGCCTCACGCTCCCCTTCGGAAGTGATAGCTGAGCCTGCTTCGATAATGTCCACTCCCAGCTCATCAAGCTTACGTGCTATCCAGACCTTCTCTTCTGTTTTCAGTGCGACACCAGGTGTCTGTTCACCGTCTCTCAATGTTGTGTCCAAAAACCGGATATTTTCAAATAATGCAATCCCTCAGTTTATTTTTTTGTTTTTCAGTTTTAATGATCTATCCTTTCTCATCAGCGATCTGTATATTTATCACTAATAATAAAGATATTATTTATATACGCATGCCGCTGACTATGACAGCCAAAATAATACTCCTATTGGTTTTAGTCTTTTTGGTGAGGTGTGATCTGCATATGCCCTATAGTCGCCTGTATGTCGTTTAATATTTGAGAATTCGATGATATATTTGCGTACATCAATTCCAAATAAATCCAAAACAAATTATTTTAAAAAAAGGGAAAATGAGTATTCTGATCTGTTTATCAGAAATACTTGTCGATGTTCTGAACAGCCTTTGCGATGAGATCGGCACAGAACCTTAGATCTTCAAGGGATAAGACCTCCACAGGTGAGTGGATGTATCTTGTAGGTACACTAATTGTGCTTGACGGGATACCTTCTCTTGTGAGATGTATTGCGGTCGCATCGGTCGTTCCGCCGCCACCTACATTGAGCTGGTAGGGTATTTCATTCTCTTCAGCGGTCTCTTTTAGCCATTTTACCACTGTCCTGTCTGCAATAAGTCCTCTGCCGGAAGCATCAACGACTGTGATAACGGCACCTTTTCCCATTTCAAGTGCAGAATCGTTCTTGCTTATTCCAGGGTGGTCTCCTGGGAATGTGACATCTACTGCAATGGCGACATCCGGGTTAAGCCCGAATGCGGATGTGCGTGCACCTTTGAGCCCAACCTCTTCCTGAACCGTCCCAACGGCATGTATGGTTGCATTTACTTTTGTTTCGGATATCTGCCTCATGGCATCGATGAGCATTGTGACTCCCGCCCTGTTATCGAATGCTTTACATGTGACCAGGCCGTTGGCGAGGGATACAAAATCCCTGTCCATGGATATGGCGGTTCCTACGTCCACTCCCATTTTCATGGCATCTTCTTTGTCCTTTGCTCCGATGTCAATGAACATGTCCTCAGCCTTGACCGGTTTTTTTCTGTCCTCCTCTTTCATAACATGCGGGGGCTTTGAACCGATAACGCCTGTGATCTGACCATTGCTTCCGTGGACTACGACTCTCTGGCTGTGGAGGGTCTGGTCGAACCAGCCACCTATCTTCACAAAGTGCAGGAAGCCATTGTCATCAATGTATTGTACCATCAGGCCGATCTCGTCCATGTGTGCTGCCAGCATGACCGTGGGTCCATCACCTTTTTTCGTGGCGATGAGATTTCCCATCTTGTCCGTTCTGGTCTCATCCACGTATGGTCTGATCTCGTCTTCCATTATCTGTTTGACGTTATTCTCATACCCTGATATTCCATGTGCATTAGATAATTTTTCAAGTAGCTTCTCAAGTTCCATAGCTGATCGCTGCTAGATTGGTCTTTGAGAATATAAAGGTTTGAGTAGGATCGATGATAGTGTAGAATTAGGGAATGTATTCTGGGGTTGTGTTAATTAAAGCAAAAAAGGGAATGAGAGAAGAGTAAGGTTACTCTCCTTTGCGGCGCCGAAGGAAGAATGCTAGGCCAATGATCGTTGCTACTGGGAGAGCGATTATTGGGAATTCTGGGACTTCGTTCGTTCTTGAAGCAGCGTCAATTACTGCTCCTAGTCCTTGTGGGCCAGCCTTGATCTGGATTGTATAAACGGTGTCCATCGGTGTACTTGCATTTTTGGTAATGGTTATATTACCGACATCAACGAATGGGTCAGATGTTGGTGTCACATTATGTGGATATGTAATCTCGATATCGGTAGGGCTGCCTGAGCCGGATCTCACAGACACATCGTATTCGTAGACATGGGGTTCATTTAGGTCAGCGATACCCTCCATGTGGTAACTCACTACTAATGATTCACCTGGCTGGATAATGACTATAGGTGGCAAACTTGCCGTGCCGGTTTCATCCCATAGGTCAGCCCCATAAGCCATTGAAGTGCCACTTGTGGCTATAATTGCTACCATTAGCTATAGTAATATTTTCCCTTTCATCATTCTACCCCCTCGTTTTAACGATTTATAATTAATATTTTGTATAGGATTAGATTTAAACATTGTGAATAAATACTGGAAGTCATCATGGTGATAATGATGAGGGGGTATTTATTTAGATAACTTCCAGTACTGGTGTGAATGCATTTCAAAAATAAATTTTAAAATTATTATGTATGTGTCAAAAAAGGTAAAATGTTGACCTGGTTCCTGTCAACACCATCGTTTGTCACAATCAATTGCGTTTAATAATAAAATCATAGTGGAAGTTCTCATCATCCGGTGCTATCAGGCACTCAATTCCAGTCAATGTTTCTTCCGCTTTCACAACAAACAATGTTGGTCCATTTGATGGATTTGGTTAAATATCATATCAAATTACGGTTCAGTAAGGTCAACGGTGGTATTCGTATCTGGTGTATCATGGACAATTTCCCAGTTACCTGCTCCGTCCATTGCTTGGGTGCGGAAATAATAATCATTTCCATTAACTCCCGTGAATGTTGCGGAAGTTTCATTTGATTCGGATAACCATGTCTGCCAGTTTTCTCCATCAATACTATATTCTACAAGATAGTACTCAATACCGCTTCCAATATCTGTACCATTCCATTCGACTTCAAAATCAGTTGTATTTACGCTTATTGGCAATGGGACCATTTCTGATCGTGGGGGGTTGAGTTCGAGAAGTCCGTTCTCTGAGTAAGGTGAAAGTTCCGAGATTGGAAGTATTGTCACTTCGTCCCATATTATTTCTACAGGATGGACATCGTTATTACTCCTCTGGATCGCTCTTAATGTTATGAGATTGTTTCCTTCGTTCAATATTACTGGTAAATGAACGTGTTGCCAATTATAATCTCCACCGACCGCAGTCTCCCAAACTAATATATTGTTGACAAGTATCTGTTTGAATTGTGTCTGATTAATTTCGACAATTCTAGGTTTGTATGTGTCTTTCACAAACAGTGACAATACAAAAGTTCCCTTTTTATCCGATCTGAAATTCTGGGACATCTCATAATATTGGCCACTGTAGAATGGCAATTTTCCTTCGTATGGAAGCTTGAATACAAATGCTTGGGAATCAAATATTCCTTCTCCTTTAACATATGACCCACTGAAGTTCTTATCGTTGGTCTTAAAGCTCCAACTGGTGTTTTGCTCCATGTCATAGTTCTCAAGCACATGGAGAATATCTGATGATCCTTTTTCTTCCTCTTCTGCCAGTTCCTGCAAGTATTCGATCGGATATTCATGTGTTATCTGCAGATTTACAGAGCTATATGGATTGAGTGATACTTTTTCCTTGAAAAGTGCATATTCAAGTTTCGATCGTCCCATTCGCATCTGTTCGGGATGGTATGTCAGGTCCTTTTCCCATTTTTCTTCATCAGATAATGTAACGTCCAACGTTTGAAGAACTTCGCCATCAAGCTGCATTTGAAGTATGTAGTTCACATCCTGCTTCTCATAGTTCTCGATACCCACGGTAACTGTAATGGGTTCTTCGAGGAATGCGTTTGTGGGGTAGTTCTCAGCCATTCCTTCAGGTCCAAGTATGTACAGTGCTGTGAACTGTTCCTCTTCCTGTGTGGTCTTTGCGTAGACGAGCATCCCTGCTGCTATGATAATGGATACCACAAGGGCGATAATTAGCGCTTTCTCGATCTCAGGTGGGATGCGGTCCTTTTCAGGAACATTTTCATCATCTGATCTGATGGACTCTATGAATCCGTGAACTGAAAATGTGAATTGGTCTTCTTCCAGATGCCTTCTTCTGGCAGGATATGCAAGTACGGCAAAAATGACCGTTATTATAAGTAATGATATTGATATGGAGTTTGGTCTGAATAACCACTGTGTCAGGCTTAATGCAAAGCCATTAAAGACCGTTATGGCTATACTGAATCCAATACTCAATGTAATACGTTCGATGTTGCTGATGTCTCTTTTTGGGAACATCATGGCGATAAATGCATAACCTGGTATGAAAAATATCAGAGGCAGGGCAAAGACTATCCGCAATGGAGTTTCGTTCAGTGGTGGAATAAGGATAAAAATCACTGCAAGTATTGCCAAGGCGATAGATGCTATTAGATCTTGTTTATATACACACTTATCAGACTTGAACATCTATAAGAAGTACGTTTTTAAAAGATATAACTTTTTCTTAAATTATTTTCCAGTAGCAAGAGTAAAATATGGCCCTTAATAGGGTAAAGGTCTTCTATGGTTATTTTTAAGATATTGTTAGAAACCTTTTAAAGCATGAATTACAATTATAATATAGACTACTATAATCTACTAGTGGGGAGTGCTCATTAACAATCAAGTAAAGATTATCTTCCTTTTTGTTCTATTTTCAATCCCTGTTCCTGCGATAGTTTTCTTGATCTTTGGGGATATTGCTGGTGGTATCTCCTTATTAGTGTTCTTATTTTTAAGTTATATTCTCTACCGTTATAGTGGAAAGATCCTTCTTAGATGGTATCGTGCAGAAAAAGTGGCTTCCTTGGAGAATATTTCTAAAAAAGCAGAAATATCACCTCCTGATATGTATCTGTTTGATCATCCTTTACCTTTGATTTTCACGGTAGGTACAGGTGGGAGATACGCTGTTGCGTTGTCCAGTGAGGCAATGGATATGTTTGATAAATCTGAGCTTGAGATCCTGTTTGCACATGAGATTGGTCATATAAAGAATGGTGACGTCCAATTAAATACCATTGTTGCTCTTTTCGCAGGCTCTTTTGCAGCTGTATCCACACTTGCATTGTGGGGGGCACTGTTTATGGGTTTTGGGCAGAATTATGACCCTGCACCCCGATTCATTCGTTTCTTTTCAATGGGGTTGGTAGCTCCACCTGCAGCATTGGTTGCACAGTTGTTAGTTGCGTGCTCAAGGGAACATGTGGCTGACGAAACTGCTGTAGAACTTACTGGAAACTCTCAGATGCTGGTTGAGTCCTTGGAACGATTGAAACATCAGGTCGATCTGAATCAAGTAGGTGTAAATCCTGGACACGCTCACATGTTTCCTCTCAATGTATTACATGTTACAGAGTTGTATGATATCCATTTATTACTGTTCAATACCCATCCTTCTTTGGAAAGTAGATCTAATCGATTGAAGGAAGCATCAAAAAAGATATAATGGAGGCTATTACGTATGGACCTGTTGAATAAATGGAAGTTGTCACTGCTCTTCAGCTTTGTATCATACTCAATTGTGCTTTTTGGGATCATCATTTTGGATGTGTTCTGGATACGGGATTTTGACTTCCAGGAGGTGTCAATGATCACAGGTATTTATATGGCATTTATTATTTTAGTCATGATCATTGAGTTCATAGTATTCAAGATCAAGCTAGATCCTAGAGGAGAATAAGCTTAGAATCATCGTATCATTTTTCAAATTTATTAGGTACAGACTTGATCTTATGGGGGATGCAATTAGATTATTTGACATCCATCTACTCCGATGATCTGTCCACTTACATAGTCGCCAAGTTCTGAACTCAAAAATAAAATCACTTTTGCAACATCTTCTGGCTTTCCACTCCTACCAAGAGCTATGTCAGAGATTATTTTTTCTTTGATTTCCTCTTTAACATCTTTGGTCAGGTCAGTTTCAATAAATCCTGGTGCAATTGCATTAACTGTTATTCCATATCTGCCAAGCTCCTTTGCTGCAGACTTTGTAAATCCAATGACTCCTGCTTTGCTTGTTGAATATGCTGTTTGTCCAGCATTTCCATTCAATCCTATTATAGATGATACATTAATTATTCTTCCGGATTTTTGCTTCCTCATAATGTTTGAGGCGTATCGACTACACAAAAAAGTCCCTTTTAAATTAACGTCAATAATATTATCGAATAACTCAGTGCTTGTCATCATCAAATAATTATTTTTCATTATTCCAGCATTATTTACAAGTATGTCGATCTTGAAGTATTGTTTTTTAATAGATTCAAACATGTCTTTGACTTCATTTTCAACAGAAACATCTGCTTTTATCATGGTAGCATGAAGTCCTTTCTCATTAATGATGTCTACAAGTTCGGCTGCTTTATCTTCACTTTTGTGATAGTTAATGATCACTTGTGCATGATTCTCTGCTGCTAGTAGTGCCGTAGCTCTTCCGATCCCGCGGCTTGCTCCTGTAATCAGTACTACTTTATCTTTGAGCATTTTCACATTCCACTTTTTAAGCAGTTCAAAGTTCGAATCATAAAGATCTGGTACCGCTTGGCATAAATGCAATATCATTTGTCAAGATAGCATATAGCTGGTGGGGACACACTATAATTGGCTGCACTTCTTACCCTGTCGATGTGTTTTTTTGCTTTATCTATTGCTTCTTCTGACAGTTCGGTGTTCTCTTCTATCATTTCAATGGGCAGGGCATATTCCTGTGAGTATAATAGCTGATCCATAATTTGAATTGGCATACGCCAGTAAAAATCTTCATCAGATGTATAGTGGCTCCATGTATCTGGGCTTGGAGGTCTTTCTATTATCTCTCTATCCACACCAAGTAGATCTGCTAATGCATATACTTGAGTTTTATAACAATCTGCCAGAGGTTCGATATCCACCCCACCATCGCCATATTTTACGAACTGTCCCAGGATAAGTTCTGTTTTATTAGTTGTACCGCATACAATATAATTATTTTTTTCAGCGTATAGATATTGGATCAACATTCTCGATCTCTGTTTCACATTCTGGATCCCTATAAGTTCGAGATAGTCCTTTGCTTTCAACCTGTTCTCTGCAATTATTTCACCATCTTTTACCAGTCTTATGGATGGGATGTTTAACATATCATTGTTTAAGAGAGCAGGTAGGACCAGTGAGGTCTTATGGATATCCGGATCATATTCAGGACAGGTTTTCTTTATGATCCTATCCTTCTCACCATATATGTCAAGTGACTGCAATATTGGGGTGATTGGGACTTTTTCATAGGAAACATTCAATGATTCACAAAGTCTTGCTCCAAGTTCCGTGCTGATAGTGGCTGATTCTTCTTCAGGAAGTAGTAATCCATAAACATTCTCATTGCCCAAAGCCTGAACAGCTAGTGTGAGTATGACTGCAGAATCGATTCCACCTGAAACTCCTACAACAACTCCTTTTTTCTTAAAATCCTGAACTTTTCTTTTAATAAAAGTTCTGATCTTAAAGGTGTTCTTTTCTGTATCTTTGTTCAGTTCATCAATTATTATCATAATGTTCACCCTGAAAATGATTACTACTTTGAGCAGTTGCTTAGTTTAGAATATTAGTGGATCTCATTTGGAACTCTGGCTCACTCGAGTTCCATATTGAGTTTCTTTGCAGCCACTTCCATCAGTGGCTTTGACAATTCTTTATGCAATTTTTCCAATCCTTCTTCCTGTGTCATATCCCCGCTTCTAACAAGTCCTGCTATGTCGAAAGCATATGGGTGGATCTGATATTTTTTGATATGATTATGGCAGGCAAATGAATTCAAAAGGCAGTTTGTTGAATTGCTGTCACTGATTTTCGGAGATATCCATCCGAGGTCTGCCAGAGTCTTTAGTATATCATCTTCATTGTAATCCCACAGGCACAATGGGTGTAACATGATTGGAGTGGTGTTTTTGTCTATGCTTTTTATGATCTCATTCTTTATAAGGAAAATTTCATCCTTGTCCTCTACACCGAAATTTTGAAGTTGCTTCTCAAAAATATTTCGGGACCATTTTATGAAATTGACCTGAAGGTCAATTATGGGATTTGGGGCCTGTCCGGATGTGAATGCAAAAATAATAAATGGTGTTTTATGAATAATTGCCTGTTCGATCAGTTTCTGCTTGATGATGCTAATACAAGTATTGCAGATATCACTGGCTCGATATCTGGCGAATTTTGAATATGCGTTGGTAGACTCAGCTGCTTTTCGAAATGTATCACAAAGTCTCTTTTCTTCCATTGTCAGTTTAAAATAGTCGCATCCCACTATCTCACACATCTTTTTTGCATTGGCAATAGCAGTGTCTGAAATGAAGGCATTATCAAACTGAACTGCAAGGATATTCAGGAATGGGTACTCCTTTTTCAGTTTATAAAGTGCATATGAAGAGTCTTTTCCGCCGGAAAGTGCAAAAATAGCATCATATTCTCCTTTTCCGCTGTGTTCTGTAAACAGGTCTTCTATAATTCCTAAATATTTCTTCTTTTCTTCCGAAGACAGGGGTGTGTAGCTCTCACAGAACTGGCAAAGGCCACTCTCCTCGTTTATTGTTATGCCAGGAATGTCTGAATCTAAAATACATTTTTTACATATTAGCTTTGACATTTTGATACCCCTCTATTATAGACCTGTTAGATATTTTTCCACTTTTGCTTAGTGGCAAGTTCTCGATAAGAATAATTTCCAGTGGACACAGGAAACCGGGCAGGTTCTTCCTACAAAATGTATGCAGTGTTTCAATTTCTGTATTTTGATTTGGAATTACCATCAGACTGATAGCATTTCCCAAGTACTCATGATTCACTGGGACGACGAACACATCCGAAACTTCATTTTGTTTGCCAATATATTTTTCTACTTCTCTTGGATTTACACGATGATCGGCAACTTTTATCAGATCGTCCTTACGGCCTAACAATTTAAAGTAACCATTTGGTAACTTCTGTGCCAGATCTCCGGTATACATCCAACCATCTATGATCTTTTTACTGGTAGCTTCCTCATCGTTAAGGTAACCTATCAGTATATTTTTACCTCTGGCAATTAATTCTCCTGTAACTCCAGAAGCAACTGGTTTTTTACTATCATCAACAACGTCAAGTTCAACTCCTGGAATTGGTTTGCCTATTGTATCAGGGTATTTTTCCAGGTCTGCTGATGGAAGATAGGAAAGTCTTGCTGTTGCTTCTGTTTGTCCATACATAGGGATTATTTCGATCCTGTCATTCAATTGCTTGATCTTTTCTATAATCTCTTCTTCCATGGCGCCGCCTGCAGAAGCAGCAAGTCTGACGTTCTTGAATGATCTCTGGAAGCTAGAAGGATATTTGAGAAGGATACGGTAGGTACTTGGAACTCCATAAAATATAGTTACTCCCGATTCTACAAGTTTAAAGGTTGATTCGAGGAAAGTAAGACCACCGATTTTGATGGAACCGCCTGCGATCAACTGAGAATTAATTATAGAATTTCCAAAAGCATGGTGTGGAGATATCACTTGTGCAGCTTTGTCCTTCGGTGTTATGTTAAGTACCTCTATTATGGAATTTGCATTTGCTATTAGATTTTCATCACTTAGCATGACACCTTTTGGAGTTCCTGTCGTCCCGGATGTGTACATTACGAGCCTTAATAGCTCATTATTGTTTTCACTAATGATCTTTTTACGTAAATTCTTCACAGAAGAATCATTTGGAATATAGATCACAGTGGTGAATCCTTCAAAGAAAGCATTTCCAAATCTCGAATATTGCTGTTCTGTGACAATAATATTATTTATCTGGTTGCTATTAAGTATCTCTCTAATGTTGGATTCCGTCAGTTCCACCGGGAGAGGTACGGCGATGTTATCCGATCGATAAACTGCCATTAGGGCCTGAATATATTCTATACCTGATTCGGCAAGGAGTGCAAATTTACAATTATCAAAATCATTTATTTCTGATGCTATAGTGTTTATAGTTTCATCAAGAAGGCCATAAGGGATAGATTTGTCTTTCTCTTCCAGAGCAATATTTTCGGGACTTGTTTTTGCATGGTTTGCAATATATTCATCAATTCTCATGGTCTCACTTTGTCAATTTTTGGATAATATTTACAATTCCATTGATTGAATCAAAATTTTCAGGAGTTAATAGGTCTTCAGGAATCTCTATGGAATATTTTTCAGAAATAAAATCTATTAATTCGATCAATCCAATAGAATCGATAATCCCTTTCATTGTTAAAGAATCATCATCATTTAATTTTGTACCACTGTCCATAAATGATTTGTTTTGCAAGTATGCCATCATAACTTCTTTAATTTCTCCCATGCGTGTCACACCATCCAATTTATTAGTTATTTAAAGAGCATAATAATGCAGCATTGATTCAACAAAACTATGTCCCAGAAGTATAAGGAATACTTTCTGCTTCATAGCTGTTTGACCCAATTCCCCATAAACAAAATAACTTTAATCGTATATAATATGTTGTTATTTTGGCTCTGTAGAAATCCTCGATATTCGGACACTAATCCAATTTGAAAAGATTATAGGATGTGTTGCATGATGTTGGAATATAATTCCAATTCCAGTCTATATATGTTGATTTTGATAGGTTTTCTACAGAGCCTAAAACTGAATTGTAGAAAATATGTTTGAAAAGGAGGATTTCCAGATCCCAATATTCACTATAATTAGGAAGAATAGCAGGAAGTCAACAACTAAAGAGCATGAAGAATGCCTATTTTTCACCTTTACTGTAAAGAATTAATTATATATCTTGGCTCATTAACCACCAAGATTATCTCTTATCAATAAGATGGGTCAGATAAATTCCAACGATTTTGATATTATAACCAGAGGTATAACGTGTCATTTGATAATTTAAATTTAATATACCCGCTTCAGCGGGCATTAACCGAAGAAGGATATACAACACCTACTCCGATACAGGAACTATCCATCCCCCATCTGTTGGATGGTAGGGACATGATCGGTATCGCTCAGACAGGTACAGGCAAGACAGCTGCATTCATATTACCGATTCTCCAGAATATGTCTGCATCCCACAAGACAGTGAAGCCAAGAAGTCCGCGAGTGCTTGTGCTTGCGCCCACAAGGGAACTTGCAGCACAGATAGGGGATAGTTTTGCCACGTATGGCAAATACACCCGTTACAAGCATACAGTTGTATTCGGAGG
>NZ_JAUVEY010000022.1:0-19146 GCF_030594565.1 Methanococcoides sp. | reverse complement strand
GAGCGCCACAGTGTTCATTTTGTGGTGGCAAAATGAAGTTTGTTTGGTATAAGAAAGGACCGCCTAGGGAAATTGCGGAAGTTAATGGTAATATAAATGATTGGGGTGTAGTGATGGGGTAGTCGTACCTACAATAAATTTACATCCGAAGGGTGCTTTCTTGTTTAATGAAAAAAGGTCAGAATCCCAGAATATCATCCATTGTATGGATGCCTGGTCCTGCATTATTGATCCAGATGGCTGCTTTTACTGCGCCTGATGCGAATGCATTTCTGGAATGTGCCTGATGCTTGATCTCTATCCTTTCGCCGTCTCCGGCAAAGAGAACTGTATGATCACCCACAATGTCTCCTCCGCGAACTGCATGAATGCCGATCTCTTTGTCCCTTGGTGCGAGACCTTCGCGTCCGTAAACAAAGTCTTTGCCGCCCAAAGTTTCACTGATGACCTCTGCTGCTTTCATAGCAGTTCCGCTGGGTGCATCTTTCTTCTGGTTGTGGTGGGCTTCGATTATCTCGATATCATATTCTGAAAGGTACTTTGCGGTTTCCTGAAGTATCTTGAAAAATACATTGACACCAACTGAATAGTTTGGTGAGATAACTGCTGAAGTGCCGTTTTTGATTATGGCATCTTCGATGGTAGCACGCTGTTCATCACTGAATCCGGTAGTTCCTATAATGAGGTCAACTCCAGCTCCAGCTACTGCTGGTGCGTTTGCAGCGGTTGCAGGGGCAATAGTAAAATCAATGACAACATCGGTCTTTGATTCTTTCAGAACGGTTGCAATATCTGCTACATCAGAGATGTTCACATTGAGCTTCCCGATTTGTGCAACTTCTCCCACATCCTTGCCTATGTTCATAAGATCGAACGCGGAAGATAACTGAATTCCTTCCATCTTGATGATGTTCTCAATAATGAGCTTCCCCATTCGTCCGGAAGCACCTGTAACTCCTGCATTTATCATTGTAGGCACCCGAGTCCTTTAAGGCAATCTGTAAGGAGCTTATCGTTTTCAGCACTGATCGGCGCAAGGGGTGGCCTTAAGTGACCTGCATTGAGGCCGACAAGGTCCATTGCACGCTTTATTGGTACTGGGTTAGTTTCTGTGAAAAGAGCACGTATAAGTGGAGCTATTTCATAGTGCAACTGCTGAGCGGTTGTTGTGTCGCCTTCGTTGAAGGCATTGACAAGCCTGCTCATTCTGTCCGGCACAATGTTAGCTACCACGGATATAACACCACATCCGCCGATACTCATCATTGGTAAGGTAAGTCCATCATCTCCTGATGTGACCATGAAGTCCTCGTCCATTGTGTTCTCGATTATCTGTGATGCTTTGTCAATACTACCGCTTGCTTCCTTGATCCCTACGATATTATCGATCTTGGCAAGCTCTGTGATAACTTCCAGTGGAATGTCCTGCCCTGTGCGTGAAGGCACGTTGTAGAGCACAATAGGTATTTCCACTGCTTCTGCTATTGTTCTAAAATGGGATATAAGTCCCGCTTTGTTCGGTTTGTTGTAATATGGGGATATTACAAGAGCACCTGAGGCTCCGGCCTCTTCGGCGTGTCTTGTTAGTTCCACTGCTTCAGCCGTATTGTTCGAGCCAGTGCCGGCAACTACCGGTACGTTCGCACATTCTACTGCGATGTCGATGACCTCCATGTGCTCTGCCGTAGATAATGTGGCAGATTCACCTGTGGTACCACAGACAACTACACCGGTCACTTTGCCATTCTCGGCAAATTCGATATTCTTTATCAGACCGGTCCTGTCGATGGTGTCATCCTTCGTGAACGGAGTTATAAGCGCCGGTAATACTCCTTCGAACATAGCGTTCCACTTCCCGGACTTAAATTAATTTTGGATATCTGATCTTGCGGGTAACGTAACCTGCTACACGGTTTCTGATTACTTTGCCCTCAATAGTTGTGTATTGAGAGACAAGGAGCTTGTTTGTGTCAAAATCTGTTGTAAAAATGTCTCCATAGTTCTCGACCAGACGGAATGAAATGTTCTTGATATGTGTTTGTCTAATATTTCCCATTTAAGTATCTCCAGTAAATTTAGATAGATATTATTAAGAGTATCGCCTTATAGAAAACCTTTACATTTATATCTTTTGGATTGGGGGCATCTTCTAATGCTTTATTTGAAGGTGGCTGCTCAATTTATATCGCTCTTTCCCATAAGTCGCTCGACAGTGTTCGCTTCATTGAATACATTTTCACGCATCCCTTTGCGGTTTATGTAAAGGCCTATGAACACTATCACCAATCCGATCTCAGCGTTGACCTCTACTACAATGATGCCCAGTAGTACTACTGTGGATGCCACAATTCCTTTAATTGCTCCTTTTCTGTATGAATCAAATCTTGTGCGGCGAAATATCCTGATATCACGAAGTGTCAGGAAAAGGACTACGCAATATGCTGCAATGGCTATGTATCTATACATTGTTCATTTCCTATAGCTCTATACGTTATGAATCCTCAATGTCCTTTATGGATTAAATCCTTTGCTGAATGTCTGCTAATGTGCACAAACATTTTCAATCATGTTGTTTATGAATGGGCTGGTGAGACTATTAAAATGATCTTTCATATTGACATGGACAGCTTCTATTCATCCGTGGAAGTAGCTGCAGATCCTACACTCAAAGGGTTGCCTGTTGTGGTTGGCTCTGATCCGCTGCAAGAGGGTAACAGGGGTGTTGTAAGCACCTGTTCCTATGAGGCACGTGAGTTTGGGATAAAGTCCGCAATGGCTATCTCAAAAGCATATCGCCTCTGTCCTGAAGCTGTATATCTGCGTGTTAACATGCCTCTGTACAAGAAGGTCTCCAACTCCATTATGGAACTGCTCAGGGGCTATTCTTCAAAGTTCCAGCAAGTAAGTGTGGATGAAGCTTATCTTGATGTTTCCGATGTCGTTTCCGGGCTGGATGAGGCTGAAAAACTGGCGTTACAGATAAAAGAAGATGTCTTTCAAAAGGAGGGCATCACCTGTTCAGTCGGTATCGGCCCTAACAAGTCCATTGCGAAAATAGCATCAGATTTCCAAAAACCCGATGGTTTGACTATTGTGCGCCCTGAGGATGTCCGTTCTTTCCTTTATCCTCTGGATGTTTCCCGAATATCGGGTGTTGGCAAGAAAACGAGTGTAATGCTGGGGCAGATGGGTATCGGGACGATCGGGGAACTTGCTGTATATGATGTCCAGGAATTACGCGAGAAGTTTGGTAAGTTCGGTCTGGTCATGCATCAGCTTGCCAATGGTGTGGATGGGCGTAAAGTTCAGGAAAGTGGGGATATAAAGTCCATCAGTAAAGAGGACACTTTCGATAAGGATACTTCTGATGTAAAATATCTGGGAAGTGTGGTGGATACTCTCTCAGAGCATGTCCATGCTTCCCTTTCACAGAAGAAATACTTGTTCAAGACCGTTACAATAAAGGTCCGATTTGCAGATTTCACAACCTATACAAGAGCAAAAACACTTGCTGCACATTCCGATGACATTGTTACTATCAGGAAAACCGCAAAAGTGTTGCTTCAGGAATTCAATGGGAAAAATAAATTACGCCTGTTAGGTGTGGGTGTCACAAAACTGGACAAGCTCGATGAAAGGCAGACCCGACTTTCGGATTTCTTCTAAGCATCATTAACATTTCATGATGTGAATTGGCTTAGGTCTGCAAATCCTGCAATGTAGAGGATAGCTATCAGTACTGGTTGATGAAGCAGATAGATAAGCAGTGATCTTTTACCCATGTACGTCAATATCCTTATGGGGAGAAGTTCGGAAATGTCCGAAAGGGCAAACTTCCTTTTGTATTGCGGATAAAGTTCATTTCCTGTAAAAATGCCTATTAGCATCACTCCGAACCATGGGATCAACGGGAAATAATCGTATGATCTAAATCCTGTTGGCTGGATACCTATCCATAACAGCCAGGGCTGTTCTATTGTAATTGTTCGTAAAAGCATCCCGGTGATTATTATCAAAATAGCTGTAACCAGGCTTGGGATACGATATTTCAGAAATGGATATGAAAGTATTATAGCAACTCCTATGAAGTGGAGTACTCCGAATATAATAATGCCTTCTTTCAAAAAAATGTAGCTTCCGGCAGTTATTACCATCCCCCACAAAAATATCTTCAATCCTCTTTTTACATATTTTGTAAATTTAGGTTTGGTCTGCTCCAGTTCAAGTTGTTTTGAGAAGCTTAAGGTGAGTGATATTCCTGCTACAAATATGAATAAAAATGCTGCTGCTCTTCCTATCAGGTAAACGATCTCTGTCTGGACATTACTTTCATGGTAACCCAGGAACTCAAGGTCATAGAGCAGATGGAAAAAAACCATCAGTATGATCGCTATTCCTCTCAGGAAGTCAATTTCCCATTTTCTGTCATAGGTTCCTGTCATCCACTCCCCAGACTTCAATGATAACCTCTTGAAATGAATTGTTGGGATCTAGGATCAATTGATGCATCTGATGATTCAATTGTGTTTCTTCTTTTTCTTTCTGAAAGCAGAGGAGAGGTCTACTGCATATGTTCCATCCTGTTTGATAGCCATGACTATCTCTTCCCTTTCAAAGAGGGAGTTCAGGTTCAGTTCATAGGAGCCAGGTCCGAGTATTCTTACGGACTCTACGCGTTCCCCTTCTTCTTCTTTTTCAACTGTTTCTCTTTGATGTCCAATGCCGATGATATCATCTATTTCTCTGATGAACTGTTCTGCCGGGATGTCCTCTTCTACACTATCCACTATCTCTGGCTGTACTTGGACCTCTTTTTCTTTGGCTTCTTCTTCAGGCTCCATGTCCTTTACATAAAGGAACTTGTTCCAGCCACAGTTCGGACAGCCGCTTAGAATTACTTCGGCCCCGTCTTCGAATATTTTTTCACATCGGGTACATTTATGTGGCATCTGTTCACCGATTCCCTATTAGTTGCGATATATTTAAAGATTTATGGCATGAGATCATTTGTTATCCTTATCTATACCTTAACATGAGGTAAAAGTAGTTTCAGAAGGCGGGTTGTACGCAAACTATATATGCCAGTGCGCAGTAGTAGGGTTGCAAGTGTGGTACAGTCACACAATGCATGAATAACTCACTCTTAGCGGGGTGGGGTAGCCAGGAGATCCCGACGGGCTCATAACCCGTAGACCGATGGTTCGAATCCATCCCCCGCTATTCAATCTACTATTTTCTCCAATATTAATTTCACTAATACTAATCTAACTTTATATCTTTGTTCTGGTTCTATAAGTTTAAATATTTTCTATTTTAATTACTATTGTTTTCAAAAGGTTATTAAATAAAGCTCACCTCTTTGTTTCAGGAAATCACACATTAAATCATACTTTATTTTATATCAATTTCACAGGATGATCATTATATGGTAATGGATAAACTCGGCAGTTCCCTTCAGGACGCTTTAAAGAAACTGGTCGGCGCTGGGCGCATCGATGAAAGAACGGTCACTGAGGTCGTAAAGGATATACAAAGGGCATTGCTGCAGGCGGATGTCAATGTCAAGCTTGTAATGCAGATGTCCAGTCACATCAAGGAACGTGCCTTGAAGGAAGAAGTTCCGCCAGGCATGAACCCACGTGAGCATGTCATCAAGATAGTCTACCAGGAACTCATCAGTATCGTAGGCAGAAGCGCTGACATTCCTCTAAAGCCTCAAACTATCATGATGATCGGTCTGCAGGGCAGTGGTAAGACCACTACCACTTCCAAACTATCCCGCTATTTCCAGAGAAAAGGAATGAAGCCTGCTGTCGTTTGTGCAGATACGTTTCGTCCGGGGGCATATCAACAGTTGAAGATCCTTTGTGACAAATTGAACGTTCCATTCTACGGCGAAGAAGGTAATCCTGACGCGGTGGGGATCGTGGAAAGAGGATTGGCGGAGCTTGAGAAGAACGATGTACTTATCGTGGATACTGCTGGCCGTCACTCTCTGGAAGCTGACCTCATCGATGAGATGGAGCAGATCCACAAGGTAGCACAACCGGATTACACGTTACTGGTCCTTGATGGTGCTATTGGTCAGCAGGCAAGTGAGCAGGCAAGGGCTTTCAATGATTCGGTGGGTATTTCCGGAGTTGTCATCTCCAAGCTGGATGGTACTGCAAAAGGTGGTGGGGCATTGTCCGCTGTCTCCGAGACGAATTCCGCCATTGCTTTCATTGGTGTGGGCGAAACTCCGGACGACCTCGAGAAGTTCGAACCGGACAGGTTCATTTCCCGTCTTCTTGGTATGGGTGATATCAAATCACTGATCGAAAAGGCAGAGGAGACCCTTTCCGAAGAGGACATTGACATGGAGGCCATGATGCGGGGCCGTTTCACTCTCAAGGACATGTATTCACAGCTTGAGGCAATGAATAAGATGGGTCCTATGAAACAGATCATGCAGATGCTCCCTCTTGGAGGCATGGGGGCTAAGCTCTCAGATGATGCTTACAAGGTCACTGAAGATAAAATGAAAGGTTATCGTGTTCTAATGGACTCCATGACCGATGAGGAACTCCTCAATCCAAGGCTGATCGGTAGTGCACGCATCAGGAGAATATCCCTGGGTTCAGGCAGCAGTCCGGATGCTGTACGTGACCTCCTGAAATATCACAAGATGATGCAAAATGCCATGAAGGGACTTCGTGGCGGTAAGTTCAATATGCAGAAAATGATGAAGAAGATGGGTATGTAAGTATTGTAGTAATGAAGTATTTTCGGAGGTATATACCTCCGAAGTTCTTACCCTTTTTTTATTAAAAAAATAATTATGGTTGTTGTTTTCTAAGGTCATTACGTGCCATCATATTCGTGCCGAATATGTATATCAGCAGAACGAATCCGAGCCACATGAAATGTTTTCCGATTTCGGCTTGGTCAAAGTATTTGAGTAGAAGTCCTGTGCCGAGGATAAGCATGTCGGCCATAGCTATCTTCTTGTTCCTTTTTGTGATTGCATAGTATTCTTGTTTTGCAACATTGTATTCCTTTTTTTCTGTTTTCAGTGGATACACTTCCCTATTTATACTTTTTTTATCTCGTCCGCCGCTTTACGTAACCGATTAAATACGGCAGCTCCGATTCCTTCTGTTTTCAATGTCCCATCGACAAGGATCAGGTCAATTTCCTTACTATCAAGATGTCGCAGGCCCATAAATATACTATGGGCTGCCTGGGCAGGTTCATTTCTTTTACCAAGTGAGAACATCTCATCGGCATTTATCGAACCTGATGTTTCTTCAGTTGCAAGAAGTCCGACCATTTTCCCTTCCTTGTGGCAGTTTGTTATTAGCTCCGTCATTGTACTTTTAACATTCTCCGGCCTACCCTCTATGAGTATGACCTTTGTCTCAGGTGAATAGTGCGTGTACTTCATTCCTGGTGATCTCGCAGTCTCGCTTTCCTCAAGGGTCCTGTCGGTATATCCAATTTCTACGTGCCCTACACATTCTTTGATATCTTCTGCACTGACCTGTCCGGGACGCAGGACCACTGGTATATCTCCGGTAACATCCACCACCGTTGATTCCAATCCTATCTCCACTATCCCTCCGTCTATTATTGCATCTATTTTTCCATCAAGGTCCTGTATGACGTGTTCGGCACTTGTGGGACTTGGTCGTCCGGAAGTGTTGGCACTGGGTGCTGCTACTGCAGTCCCGGACATCCTTATAAGCTCAAGGGCGATATCATTGGCAGGCATTCTCAGGCCGACTGTGTCAAGTCCGCCGGTGGTAATTTCAGGCACTATCTTCTTTGCTTTCAGTATGAGTGTGAGTGGTCCTGGCCAGAATTCATCCATAAGCCTGAATGCAGTTTGGTTTATATCCTCTGCCAGATCTTCGCACTGGTCTTTGCTGGAGACATGGACTATGAGCGGATTGTCTGCAGGTCTTCCTTTTGCTGCAAAGATCTTCTTCACAGCATCAGGGTCCAGAGCATTGGCTCCCAGGCCGTAGACCGTTTCCGTGGGGAAAGCAACGGTGCCACCTTCTTTGATAATGCTGGCAGCCTTTGACAGCTCCTCTTCGAAATTGTCGCTGTCAGCCCGAATGACCAGTGTTTTGTTACTCATAATTAATTGATGGACCTTTTCGTTTCTCTATTTTCCATCATTTATTGTATTCTTTGCCGTATTCGTCAATGACGGACTCTTTACAAAGGCCTACTCCGTGCCTGTGAGCAGCTCTGCCTATCATGTGTGCGGCAACTGGTGCTGTGAGCAGAATGAAAAGACCAACTGTTATGGCTTTCACGCCTATGGGTTCGAGTCCTACCTTTGCTACAATACTCAACATAACTCCAAATGCACCGAGCGTGCCTATCTTGGTAGTGGCATGTAAACGATTATATACATCAGGCAAGCGGATCAATCCTACCATCCCAAGGAATACGAAGAATGCTCCTACTACAAGCAGGAATGTGCTGATAATATCCTGAATAAGTCCAATCTCTATCAAAATACAGCCCCCTCATCAAGATATTTGGAAATGGTCACTGTTCCCACAAAGGAGATTATTGCAAGGACCAGAGCTACGTCCATGAAGAATGCAGACTCTTGCATGTATGAGTAGATGCCCAGTATAACAACTATTACGGTCGTCATTGCATCAATTGCGATAACACGGTCAGGGATCGTCGGACCTTTGATCACCCTGTATATGCATGGTATTATAGCAATGACCATGAACGTGATAGAAATATCAAATATCAGTGAATTCATTCGAATGCCTCCAGTACGTATTCTTCAAGATCATCTCTGATGGAATCACAAAGTCCCTGTGGATCAGATGCATCGATGGCGTGCACATAAAGCACTTCTTTGTTGTCTGAAACATCAATTGTTAGTGTTCCCGGGGTAAGTGTGATCGTATTGGCGATGGCAGTTATTCCCGTATTTGTCTTTGTACGGATCGGGACCGCAATTATCCCCGGCTTTATGTCCATCTTTGGCTGAAGGATTATCTTGGCTACCATTATATTGGCTTTGATGATCTCTATGAAAAGTACGTAGAAGAACCTCATTAACTTCGGTATCTTCCTTATTACTTTTTGATAGGAGATCTTGTTCTCAAATCCATAGAGTGATCTGAAAGGTCTGATAACGATAGGGCCAAGTAATGCCCCTATCAGGAAGTTGTTGAAGTTTACCGTTCCGTGAACAAAACACCAGATAAGCCCAAGGAACATTGAGTAAAGGATATATCGTTTCATCGGACCACCCTCGTCATAACTGCATCAATGTATGGTTGCGGATCGATAAGTTGTTCCGCGATCGCCTGTGCAAGGGCTATGAGCGGTTCTGCATAGACCCCGAAGATAAATGCGAGGGCTGCAAGGCTCACTATCGGAAGGGCAATCATCAGCGATGGTTTGTGTGAGGAATATTCACCATATTCTTCAACATCTCTGGTCTCTCCCCAGAACATCAACAACCATGCCCTGAACATATAGAACAGGGTGAACACTGCAAAGAACAGTGCAATGGCGACGGGTATGTAGTATTCTGCACGAAGTCCTGCATCAAAGAGAATGAACTTTGCTATAAATCCTCCCATTGGGGGAAGGCCTGCGATCGACATTGCACCTATGAGGAATGCTATGCTCATGATCGGCGTGGTCTTGTTCATACCTCCCATCTGACGCATGTCCCTTGTGCCTGCATGGTGGATTATGCCTCCGGATGTCAGGAACAACATGGACTTTGCGATGGCATGGTTGACCAGATATACAAGTGCCGCTGTCAGGGCATAGACTGAACCGATGCCAATTCCAAGGAATATATATCCTATCTGGCTTACACTTGAATATGCAAGAAGTCTTTTGACATCGTTCTGCCCTACTGCGGAAACTGCTCCAATTATGATGGTCACAAGTGCAAGTAAGATGATTATGGGTTGAAGCAGGAACAATGCATCCCTGAATATAAGGAAGAATATTCTCAGGATCCCATAGGCTCCTACTTTTATCATAACACCGCTAAGCATGGCACTGATGGGTGAAGGTGCTGTGGGGTGTACATCGGGGAGCCAATAATGCATTGGGAAGATGGCTGCCTTATTTCCAAAGACAACTATGAATAAGAGTGCAATGGCGTATGTATGCCATGGAAGTGTTCCGGCAGCTGTCATGGCACTTATCTTGACCGATAGGTCTGCCATGTTAAGGGTGCCCACTGTGGCATAAAGAGAAGCTACTGCAATGAGCATGACAATGGAGCCTATCATGTTCAGTATAAGGTACTTGAAAGTGGCTTCCATCTTGTCGGAACTCTTTGTCACGCCTCCTTTTTCGTTGGCGATGACAAGTCCGCAGGAGGACAACAGCAGTATCTCAAAGAATACGAACATGTTGAAAATATCACCTGTGAGGAAGGTTCCGTTAAGACCTGCCACAAGAAGGTTGAACAGGGAGTGGTAGGTCGAGTTCAATGACCTACCTTCAATGTAATCAAGGGAATATAGCAACGCAAGGAAGGATACTAACGAGCTTAGCACGACCATTCCTGAGCTTAACAGGTCTGCTACAAGCACAATTCCATATTTGCCCCATTCTCCTACTTCGTAGACCTGAATTCCTCCGTTCCAGACCTGCAGGAGCAGTATAATGCTTATCAGCATCATGGCAAACGAGACCGAGACATTGAGCCATTTCTGCACATTTGCATTGGAGCGCAGGAATATCATAAGTGCGGACATCAGTATCGGTACTGCTACCAGGAGGATGGGCAGGTGTGTCATTGATATGTTCATCCCCACAACCTCCTCAGCTCACGTATGTCGGTAGTTCCGTATTCCTCGTATATCCTGTATGCGAGGATAAGTATGAATGCAGTCGTTGCAAGGCTGATGACAATGGCTGTAAGTACGAGTGCCTGTACGAGCGGGTCTACAAATTCGACATGTGACCCTGCGGAAACTAAGGGGGCGAATATCCCTTCTGCAAGATTGTCGTTATAGATGGTGCCTGTTATTTCTCCGCCGTGTCCTGAGCCGGTTATTATGGGTACTTTTCCGTTCTCGAACACACCGGCTGATACTATCAGCAGGTTCACAGCATGGGACAGTACTGACAGCCCGATGATGACCTTTATCATGTCTCTCCTGAGTATCAGGAATGTTCCTATTCCAAATAGTATGGATATGGTGAGGGTAAGTAAAAAATTATTCATTATCGTCACCTACGTTTTTGAATATGAATAGCAGTGAACCTATCACTACAAAATAGACGCCGATATCAAAAAGACCGGCAGATACAAGCTCTATCTCTCCGAAAAGGGGCAGGTGCACGAATTCCACTGCACTTCTGAAGAAGTTGTGCCCGAACATCATGGCCGAAAATGCCGTTAAGGAGGCAAGTGTCAGGCCGAAACCAAACCATTTGGCCCAATCCGGGTTGAAGAATGTCTTTATGTATCTCAATCCGAAGACAACATATGCAAATGCGATCACTGAAGCGAACATAACGCCGCCGATGAATCCTCCGCCTGGATTGTTATGGCCTGCCAGTAGCAGGGAGATGGAGAATAGGATCACCAGTGGGATGCATATCTTTGTGATGGTCTTTGTTATTATGGTCGTCATTATTCCTCGCTCCTGCTGTGTATAAGGTTATAGACACCGAGTGCTGCAAGGCACATTACCGCTATCTCTCCCAGGGTATCGTAGCCTCTGAAGTCTACGATTATGACATTGACGATATTGTGACCGCCTGCAAGGAGGAGGCTGTTATCGATGAAATAGTGGGACAGTGATGCAAAAGGATCAACTATGCCTTGTGTCGTATTGAGGAGTAATACAAATACACTTGCGGCGACGGTTATTGCGATCAGTATGTCTCTTGTGAATACCGAAAAGGATATCTTTTCCTTATATTTCTGGGGTATTTTGGTTATTGCAAGCAGGAATATTATGGTGGATAGGGTTTCTACCAGTACTTGTGTCAAGGCAAGGTCAGGTGCTTTCAGATATATGAACAGCAGGCTGACACCATAGCCAAGGGCTGAGAGCGCAATGATGGCCGGCAGATATTTTGGCAGGATTGCTGCTGAGAGTGCCGCTACAATGAGTAGCACTAATAGTATCGCTTCATAGGGTGGTATGTCGAAGTTCAGTTGTGATGGCACTATATTGGTTGCAAGTATCGCAGCCGGAATCGCTATCAGTGCTATCATCAGCAGGAGCATAGCGCTCATGTAGAGCTTTATACTTCCTGTCTGGCTTCTCGAGGAGAACCTGAATGCATTGCCTTTCGCGGAATCAACTGCACGGTCATAATAGTAATTGATGCTTATCCAGGGGTTCTTCATGTTGAAGTTATCCTGCCATGCTGCTATCCTGTCGTATTTTGTGTATATCAGGATACCCAGTATGAATGTCACGATGGTCATCATCAGGGACGCGGTGAACCCATGCCACAGCTTTATGTGCAGATGTGCAGTTTCCAGAAGGATGCCTGATACTGCCGGTTCGATGATATGATGTATGGGTATTGATGGGATGACTCCGAACAGTATTACGAGGAACGCCAGAAATGCTGGTGGAATCAGCATTGTCATTGGTGGTTCATGTATATGGTGTGGGATAGCGTCTTTGTCACGTTCTCCCAGGAATATCCCATCAATGAGCTTTATCGAGTAGGCGAATGTGAAAACTCCTCCGAGTACGGCAAATGCGGGAATCAGGAATGTGAATATACCGCCTAGCGAGGCTCCCATCTCCAGGGAGGACTCGTAGAACATTTCCTTGCTGAGGAAACCGTTAAGTGGCGGTATCCCCGCCATGGCAAGGCCGGCAATACACGCTATTATGAAAGTTATGGGCATCTCACGCCGCAGACCTCCGAGCTTTCGTATGTCTCTTGTGGCTGCTTCGTGTGCCACTATTCCTGCGACAAGGAAGAGGCAGGCTTTGAACGTGGCGTGATTGAGAAGGTGGAATGTAGCTGCTGCGACACCAATGCCAGGTTCGTGGTGTGTGGTGTAGCCGTACATTGTCATCATGTATGCAAGCTGACTGATGGTCGAGTATGCAAGGATACCTTTGATATCTGTCTGCCTGAATGCCAGAAATCCGGCTACTAGCATTGTGATGATGCCTGTGCCGCTTACAAGGATGAACCATGCTTCTGTTCCTGAGAATATAGGGTGTATCCTTGCGACAAGGTAGATACCTGCTTTTACCATCGTTGCGGAATGAAGGAACGCACTGACAGGCGTGGGGGCTTCCATTGCATTGGGTAGCCAGATGTAGAACGGTCCCTGTGCAGATTTGGCTGCTGCACCAATGAATATGAGTATAAGTGTTATAAGGAAGAGCTCGTGTTCCTTTATGGCGTTTATCACTTGCGGATCATTCAATATGGCTGCCAGATCAAATGAACCGGTGACATTTCCGAGTAGAAGGAAACCTGCAAGCATTGCAAGTCCGCCGGAGGCTGTGACCAATAAGGATTTGGTGGCACCGTATATGGATTCGGGTTTGTGCCTCCAGTATCCGATGAGCATGAAGGAGGTGATGCTGGTAAGTTCCCAGAAGATGAAGAGCTGTATGGTGTTTCCGGAAAAGACCATTCCTATCATGGAACCCATGAATAGTAAGAGGTACTGATAGTATCGTTTTAGGTCTTCTGTTTTGGACATATATCCATTGGAATAGGACATGATCAGGACACCTATGCCGGATGCGATAAATCCGATCATCATTGCAAGTCCGTCTGCATATATGGTAAAGTCCACTCCTGCTGAAGGCATCCAGGAGATCGTTCCCTGAACTATGTGTCCTTCTCCGATGACATCTGGTACTGCTATCCCAATGAGTATGAAGCAGGTAAGGGCTGTAGCGACTGCAAACCAGCCGACACGTTGCTTTAACAGCTTTTCCATGACGGGTACCAACCCGGCAAATATAAACGGCAGGAATATAGCTGCCGTTATTGCATTAAATGAATCCATGTCTCCTCTCTTAGCAAAGTTCCAATATATAACCGTTTTTAATTACAATTATAAACCATGACAAATATGCGGCCGTAACCACTTGCCTATTTATATTATCTTAATTGTATAGACTGGATATGAACCTTTCACCAGATCAAAAAGAACGCTATGCAAAGCACATTGTCATGAAGCAGATGGGTGAGGAGGGGCAGAAGAGGCTTCTGTCATCCCGTGTCTTGTGTATTGGCTCAGGCGGACTCGGTTCACCTGTGATACAGTATCTTGCTGCTGCGGGGGTTGGTACACTTGGAATTGTGGATGATGATGTTGTGGAGATGAGCAATCTTCAAAGACAGGTCATCCATGCGGGAAATCTCGGCAAGCCAAAAGTGAGTTCTGCAAAGGAATATGTCGAAAGGCTGGATCCGGATATCAATGTACTAGCATATGAGATGCGTGTTGGGCCTGATAATGTGGAGGGTCTCATTAAGGACTATGATGTTGTGGTCGATTGTTCTGATAATTTTGCCACACGCTATTTGTTGAACGATGCTTGTGTGTTGCAGAAAAAGCCCCTTTTCCATGGAAGTATTTTCATGTTCGAAGGGCAGGTGATGACCATATTGCCACACGAGGGGCCTTGTTATCGTTGTATATTCGCACGTTCACCTTCTACAGATGCTGCAAGGGATGCCGGTGTCATGGGTATTCTTCCGGGAGTTGTCGGTACAATGCAGGCTACGGAAGTCGTCAAGCACCTTGTGCACCTTGGGGCACCGCTTGTGGGACGCATGATCTATTACGATGCCTTGGGGATGAGGTTTGATGAGATCACTGTGCGTAAGAATCCGAAATGTCCTGTTTGTGGGGATGCCCCTTCAATAACGTCTATTGATGCGGATAATTACTGATATTCAGTTATTTGGACATTGATCCTAAAGATGTTTGAAAATAGGCTATAGTGATAAAGTTTTTATAGCTTAACTCTGTTATAAGAGTTTGCTTCAAGCAACATGGTTTGAAGCAAAAACGAAACAGAAGCGTTGTTCAGGTTCCAAATATACTGGGCAACAAATAAGCAACATGGGCTCGTGGTCTAGCTGGTCATGACGTCGCCTTGACATGGCGGAGGTCCGGAGTTCGAATCTCCGCGGGCCCACCACAAATCTTCGTGCCATTCGATAGGTTTTAATATTAAAACGACTATTATCGGATGCTCTCACAGCCCAGGTAGCTCAGTGGGAGAGCGCTGCCCTGAAGAGGCAGTTGTCCCCGGTTCGAATCCGGGTCTGGGCACCAGGATCAATTCACACCAGTAGTGTAGCGGTTATCACCGGGCGTTGCCAACGCTCGAACTCGGGTTCGATTCCCGACTGGTGTATATCTTTTTTTATTATCTTAATATCATTGCTAATGTTCTATTTTTTTGATCTATCTTCAATGAGCTTGAATGCAATTGCTTTAGTAGCTAGTATCTATTGAATCATTTCTCTGGATGATGTTCTAATTGTTGAGTATCAGCAACCCTTTATGGACAGATGGATCTGTGCTTTTCTTTGTCACTAATATGATTCTAATACCATTGCATGTCTGTCAGGATCACTGATGAACCTGGATAATTAATTATAAAAATAGAATTTGCAGAAAGTTTACTGGAAATTATTTCACAGAACTTCTGCGAGATATTCCCAGTACAACTTTCTTTCCTATGCTATATGTTCAATGGGATATTGATAACCTATCCCACATCATACAGCTGATAATTCGTACTTTTCCGAATTTATGCCCAATATGGCAGAATTGATCTCGGAGTTTACGGGGATCTTTGTTTCTTCATACATGTCAGGTGTATTCTTCAAACCATACAGACTTTGTCTTGCATCCTTGAAGTAAAACCTTTCTTGTAGGAAATCCTCATCTTTCAACCGACCCAAAGCATATCTGATAGTACGTGGTGGAAGATAACTTTGTTCAGCAATCTCTTTCTGTGTCAGAAGACCGCCGTATTCCAGTACTTTGAAGACAAGTTTTGCAGAAGGGGGTAGCCCCTCGATTGCCTTCCTCAGATATTTTTCGTTTGGCCCTTCGATGTTTCTCTTTACCTGTACGCTTTCCTTGTAATTTTCAACAAAATCGATCCCTCATTATCATTTCTCCTTTGTATAATGTATATTATTAATATCTCTGGTTTGAGATGTTGCAACGGTTCACTATTGTGAAGTCACAATTGTGAGTGCGTTTCTCTAATATATAAATATGTCGGCAAAATACACCAAATCGCCTTGTTTCGTTGATTTTGCATTGATGCATGGGTGGAGAAGCCGTCTTTATTTGCCTGTATCTTAGTTCTTATATCTTTATAGGTATAGCTATTTTTGTTCAAATACTAATATAATAGGTAGAAATATGGCTGAAGAATCAATAGAATTAGATCTCAGGGGGGAGATTTGTCCCTTTACTTTCGTAAAAACCAAATTGCAGTTAGAAGAACTGGAAATTGGTGACCGTCTCACAGTTATCTTTGATTATGCACCTGCAGTATCAAATGTTCCTAAAAGTGTGAAGAACGAAGGTCATACCATTCTTGGTATCGATAAAGAAGAAAATAACATATGGAAAGTCCATATTAAAAAAGTCTGATACTTCAAACAGCTCTTCTTTTTTACATATTTTTTTAAAATGGTCATAAGTAGGTCTCCTTACTCTAGAGGACTACTTTTGCTAAAAAAAAGTAAATCAAAATTGATTCACTGTATCGTCTTGCGCTTGAATTTAGCAACACGATCCAGCATTACTTCTATTCCGTTGTTGACAAGTGCATTGAACTTCTCTGTTTTCATGGCTGCTCGTCTGATCGGTTCGTGAAGGTCGATCAGTAGTATTATATCAACCCAGTTGTCCCTGAGGCGATAGTTCATCGGTTCTTCGAACAGGCAGGATGCCACATCCTTTGAACCCTTTGCAATATCCGCATCTTTGAATTTGACCGGAACATGCAGTGTTATTGATGAACTTTTTCCACTTTCATCCTTTGGAATGTATAGTCTTACGATCTCATCTCCAAAACGGCCAAGGAAATGGTCCGTGCCCTTCGTGAATCCGAGTGCGAGGATAGCCTCCACCAAACGGGCTGGCAGGTCGTCCATAAGACAGCCACAAAGCGCTTTTGTGATACTCTCTTCTTTCAATGATTCTGTGAGCTCAACAAAGGCTTCCATGGGAAATCCGAATACTATCTCATCATTCCTGTAATCGCTGAACATACGTGCTCCGGCACACAAAAGGGAAAGGTTCACCTTGTTCTCCATTACAGGGATGGTCGTACATTCTCCACAGACCGCGAATTCCCCTTTAAATCTGGCATTCACCATATCTCCTTTCACTTTAGAAAGCGTTGCTGCCACACGCATGAGTTTGCTGGCGGTTCCGACAACTACTACCACATCAGGTTCAAATTCGCATTTGTCAAGGGGCTCCACGGTCATTTTTTCGGTATTGGCAGGTTTGACCCTTGGATACACCTCCCCGTAAGCAGGTTCGATAAACCCAAGTGCAAGTTCTGCGCTTGCACAGGACATATCGTCAGCCGAGCAGGTATAAGATGTACCGAATGCCGCAGCTTTCCTGACTATCTCACAATAACGCATCGGATGTGGGATATTCGGCTCATTGTCGCTGTTGAACTTAACAGCGACCGGTGTAAGCGGCAACTCGAAGAACTGCCTGAACTGTTTTGTTAGTTCTGTGTATTTCATGCTTCATCCTCCACCGGTATCTCATATTTCCTTGCGATCTCAATGAAAGCGTTGGCGACGTATTCTATCTGCTCTCTGCTGAGTCCGAATGTATTTAATTTGAAACTCTTGCTCATACCCGGCTGTATTCCGATTATCTTTCGTTTCTTCAGTTCGTGGTACAGGAAATAACCCCGTTTCTTGGTCTTGGCAGCAGCCTCAAAGAGTGGCAGGGATTCGAATGCTACAAGTGTATGTTCTGTAGGCTTTACTCCCATCTGGTGAAACCCTTCGATACGCTCGAGCTGTGTGGCAATGTATCGGGCATTCTCTACCTGCTCATCCCAATGTTTCACACGTTCCACAACACTGGGGAACGATGCCATCAGTGTCATTACCGGAACTCCGAAGACAGGTGAACATCCAAACAGAGCGACCTCCTTTTTAGTGAAACCACGTCCACTCCAGTCACCTCTGATGGTTGACTTATCGAATACCTGCTGGTTCCACTCAAAAGTGGTTGCGAGTATTCCCATTGGGGAGGATGCAGCCCAGCTTTTGTGCCCGGAAGCACACAGGAAGTCCACACCAAGTTTTTTGCCGTCAACAGGCATTATTCCTGAAGAATAAGCTGTGTTCAACAGATACGGAACTCCGTATTCTTTACAGATCTTCCCCACAGATGCAGCATCTGCCACATTACCATATCGATAATCGACATGTGTCAGTAGTGCCAGTGCCGGAAGGGAACCTGTATTACGCTCAACTTCTTCGAACTTTTCCGCGTATCCCTCAGGATCAATAATAAATTCCGGATATCCGCTATGTGGTACTTCAACGACTTTCAACTGGTTTGCCTCTGCTGCAAGATATGATGTATAATGTGCAAGTGAATCCAGTACAAGAGTATCACCGGGTTCGGTAACCATGTGCATAGCTGCCCATTTTGCATGTCGGCATCCGGCTGTGAACCTGACATCATCCATATTCAGGAACTCTGCAATATCTGCTGTAAGGTTTCTTACAGGCGGGTTCTGGACAAGATCCACCCTTGATTCGAAACAGAAATCACAAACTGAATAACCATCCGCAAATTCAAGCGCTGCTTTTCTGGCTTCAGCGGTAAGCACCCCTCCCCTCTGTATAGGGTTCAGGTTAATGTATGTGCTTTCAATACCCCTGTTCAAATTTTTATAAATATCAAGATTCAGTTAGGAATTCCCCCTGGATTCTGTTGCTCAAATACAATTCTTCTTATTCACAGGAACTCTTCAAGTTCCTTTCGTATCTCGTCCTTTTCCACTCGCCCGATAAGCACGACATCTCCATTAATAGCGATAGTAGGTACTTCCTCTATTCCGAGTTGCTTTGCTCTTTGAGAACCTTCAAGGCTCGTGACGTTAATTTCCTTGAACATAACACCTTCAG
>NZ_JAUVEY010000118.1:0-6873 GCF_030594565.1 Methanococcoides sp. | reverse complement strand
CATTGACACATACTGGAACAAATGGGGAACCGACACCTACCTTGCCGGTGATGGTGCACGTAAGGATAAGGACGGCAACTTCTGGATACTTGGAAGATTGGACGATGTCATCAAGGTATCAGGCCACAGGCTTGGAACAATGGAGATCGAAAGTTCACTGGTCTCGCACCCCTCGGTTGCCGAAGCTGCGGTTGACGGAAAAGTGGACGAGATAAAAGGAGAGGTCATCTATGCCTATGTGATCCTTGACTCATCCTGTGGTGATTCCTGTTCACTCCTTGAAGATGAATTGAGGCAGCATGTGGTGGATGAGATCGGACCTATCGCACGCCCTAAGAAGATCATCTTCACCGAGGAGCTGCCAAAGACGAGAAGCGGAAAAATAATGAGGCGTGTTCTAAAGGCTATTACGAACGGAACGGAAATAGGGGACATCTCCACACTCCAGGATCCTGCAGTTGTTGAAGATCTGAAAAGAAAGGTTAATGAGATAGGGGAACAATGAACTAAAATAAAACGAACCAGCCATTGTATGTTCGGCTGGTGAGATACCGGACCTTAAAGGAGTTGACCAATGGAAAAAAAGAACCGACTCATCCTTGCTCTGGATGTAACTGACAGGGAGAATGCCCTTCGTATCGCTAATGAAGTTTCCGACTATGTGGATTCCATAAAGGTAGGATATCCGCTGGTCCTTGGAGAAGGCCTTGGTATAGTCAAGGAACTTGTGGAAATTGCACCCGTTATCGCTGATTTCAAGGTTGCCGACATACCCAATACTGACAGACTTATCTGTGAACACGTGTTCAATGCCGGAGCTGCCGGGATCATTACCCACGGATTCACAGGTCGCGATAGTCTTGATTCCTGTGTGAAGGTTGCTAATGATTTCGGAACTGATGTTTATGTGGTCACAGAGATGAGCCACCCAGGTGGTGTGGAGTTCTTCCGCCCGGTTGCCGAGGATATCGCCAAAATGGCAGTGGAAGCAGGAGCATCAGGAGTCGTAGCGCCTGCAACAAGACCTGAAAGAGTAAAAGACATACGTAAGATCATCGGAGAGGAACTGAGCATTATCTCACCGGGTGTGGGAGCTCAGGGAGGCAGTGCTGCCGATGTTATAAGGGCAGGTGCTGACTGGGTAATAGTCGGAAGAAGTATCTATAATTCCGATTCTCCGGCAAAAGTCGCAAAGAAGATATGCGATGAAATGAATTGCTGATATTGTATTCGCCTGTGATGATGAACTGGCCTGAATATGTGATGAGCCCTATGAGTACTGAGGCGATACAATGAGCAATGATATGATGGAAAGAAAGATACTTTTAGAAACTTCCGGAAAGGAAGTCATCTATATGCAAGACAGTTCCCTTATCGTAGAACTTCCAGAGGGAAGAAAGACGCTTAGCACTTCCTGGCTTAACGGTGGCTACAACGATAACATCGAAAGCGTCCTGAACCACACCATCGCTCACAGAAACCATGGTGCAGCCGACCTTGAAGGCGGAAATGTTGAAGAATATCTGAAGATAGTTTCTAAAAGACTTGGAATTAAACCTGAGAATGCTACAGGGATGCTTACGACAGCAAGCATGGAGAACGCTGTTGTAGTTTCAAATTCGTTCAGAGGTCTGGAGGTCACTGTCATTGTCACCGGAGGAGTGGAGATCAACGGCGGACGTGCCGGAGATGAAGCCTCCTATTATCAGGAAGATGAACGCTTCGAACCTGTCGGAGGAACGATAAACGCTATTTTGCTCATTGGTGCAGACCTTCCGGACTATGCCCTTACACGGGCTTTGATGACTGCAACCGAAGCTAAGACCGCTGCACTGCAACAGCTTATGGCCCCCAGCCGCTATTCCAGTGGCATAGCCACAGGTACCGGAACCGATATGATGATAATTGTGGCAGATGGCACAAGCCCTATCAGACTTACGGATGCAGGCAAGCATTCCAAATTAGGGGAACTTATAGGGAAATGCATGATAGAAGCCGTCATCAAGTCCATAGGGATGCAGTCGGGAATTACAGCCATTACGCAACGAGATATGCTTGTCAGGCTTGAAAGGTTCAAAGTGGACGAATCCATGTACTGGAAAGTGGCATCCACCCTTGAAGGTGAGAACAAGAAGCCAGCATTTATAGAGAAACTACGCAGAGCTGCAAAGGACCCGACACTGGTAAGCCTGACAGCATCCGTCCTTCATATAGTAGACGAGATATCATGGGGACTAATGCCGGAAAATTCCGGCAGGAAAGCAGCTTTTGCCATCATGAGAGAAGTGCCTTCCATTTTCGATATTGATATTGAGTTACCCTTTCACGATATATTGAACGATCATGATACAATTCTTGATAATTGGATACGAGTAACAGCCTGGACCATAAAGAACAGCTAACCCTGTCGAACCTTGGGACATACATTTTATTTTTAATTCCTACATTATTTATTACCCTCATCAGTTCAACCCCTATTAACTGGAATATTCGAAATGTTTAACTGTAGGATATCAATCCTTATAGACAATCAGTAGATAAGAAAACGGAGTTCTGCTCATGAAAATACGAGAGATTATCATCAAATATTGTGACAATACTGAGAAAAAAGGTAACGGATTATTAATTCACTCCGGTCATCCTTCAGAAGAGATCGAATTGCCGGAATTGTTCATGTATATTGACGACTGGTCCGAAGAGCCTTCAAGAAAGATATGGAGAAGCGATGTTCATCAAATGATAGTTATTAAAGAGGACGGGAAGTTCAGCGTCTATGAACACGCAAGGATGTCAGGTTACCGTATACAGTTGCTGGAACTGGATGAACGATATGGCGAGAAGGTGGAGAAGGACCTTACCGAGCTTGGAGATGTGTTCGCCTTTGTAAACTATGCACACCGTAAGAACAAAAGGAAGTCAGGAACACCTTTCATCACCCATCCGATAGACGTTGCTTCCATACTGATCAAAGAGAATGCATCTACTGAGCTTATCTTTGCAGGTTTGTTGCATGATATTGTAGAGGATGCTGATTTCACCCCGGTCGATATTCGAAGAAGATACGGTCCTTTGGTAGGCGATTATGTCAATGCGGTAACAGAACCTACTGAACTAAGGCAAGGCGATGGTGCAGTGAGCTGGAAAGCACGCAAAGAATACATGATAAAGTCCATCTCAAGGGCAATGTCAGAAGTGAAGCTGCTCTCCTGTGCTGATAAACTTGCAAATCTGAGAGAACTTATACAGGATCTCGAAAGAGATGGAGAGAGTGTATGGGAGAGGTTCAATGCACCAAAGGACGAGCAAGAATGGTATTACAGTTCAATGCTCGAAGCATTTACAACAGGTCCCCAGACCATTGCAGATACTTTTGTTTTCAAAGAGTATAAGAAATGTGTTGAACAACTGTTCTGAACAACTGTTTCAAACAGATAGACTGAAAAAACGAAGGCATGAGCTGCCTGGAAGTCTCAGGCAGTTCTGGCAGCTTTATTCATTGCATCCAGGAATTCGTGCGGATCATGTGAACCTATCATAAGGTTCTTCCCATTTTTGAACTCGAGCATTATACCGCCATTGCCACTGACATTGTATGCCTTTCCTTTTCGTCCATAACGTATGCCCCAACCACCGTAATCCCTGAGGGCATTATAGGTCACTATACGATAGCTGGCAATCTCATCGAATTCAAACCTTTTGAATGAAAGATGGAAGGGGAAGAAGCGTACATAAAGGCCATCATACCTAACTTCTGTTTTGAGGTTCATTGAAAGGATAAGGGCAGGAAAGAAGAAACCGAATACCACTGCGAACAAGGCGACCATACTATCAGATCCGGGATTGTCACCGAACGGAATACCAAGAATAAGCTGCTGGTAGGCCCCATAAAAGGTAATCGCTGACGGAGTTAGCAATATCACAATGAGCCAATATTGTCTGAACTTTTGTGTTTCACTGAATAGCGTAATATTTTCGACCATGTTGATGCCCATTTGCATCCCATATATCTTAATGTTTGACTAAATGTAGTCAAATGCATAAATAATTAATCGTGTTTCCAAATAAAAATTGATAATAAAATAATCATAAAATTAAAAAAAAGTGAAATGTTTATAACAATAAAGATACAATCAAGTAAAAAAAATCAGAATTAGAGTTCTAAAAAAAAGCAACAATATAGTTAATTAATAGCTACTGAAAGATAAATTAAAGAACATTAGTAAGAAGAAACATGGATATTGAGATCTCCGTCCTGATACTATTATTGTCCGTACTTGCCGGATATACGCTTGGGATATTCTCAGGACTTGTGCCCGGGATACACACGAACAACTTCGCACTTATGCTGGTGGCATTATCCCCCATTTTCATGGACTGGGGCATCCCTCCAACATATATAGCAGTAGCCATAGTTGCAAATTCCCTGTCCCATAGTTTTCATGACATCATCCCGGCAATATATCTTGGCGCTCCGAACGATGACATGGCACTGGCAGTCCTCCCCGGACATCGATTGTTGCTCGATGGGTACGGGTCCGAGGCCATACGCCTGTCCGCACTTGGAAGTGCCGGTTCCGTTGTTGTTTCGCTCTTACTTGCAGTCCCCCTGGCATTTGCATTCAGCATTCTCTACCCTGTCCTGCAATCCTACCTTGGCTGGTTGCTCCTGATTATATCCATAGCCCTTATAATGACGGAAAAAGGAGAACGTGTGATAAACCAAGGTTCCCTTGTGAAATACAAATACAAAGCATACGCCCTCATCCTCTTCCTCCTCACAGGAATACTGGGAACCTTTGCATTCAGGATGGAAAGCAACATGAACCCATTGATAAACATGGGATCTGCGTCAATACTGCTTCCACTTCTCAGCGGGCTTTTCGGCGCATCCCAGCTTATTATCAGTTTGTTCTCAGGTTCCAGTATCCCTCCACAGAAATATTCGAAGATGGAACTTCCTGTAAAAAGGATAATCAGGGGAGTGATAACAGGTAGTGCAGCCGGGTCCATTGTAGCCTGGCTTCCCGGGATATCCTCATCCATAGCCGCAGTTCTTGCGAGACTGTTCATAAGAAGCAATTTTGAAAAAGAGACAGTGATCGAAGAAGAAGACTTCGATGAACAGATGGAGGGATCAAAGGAGTTCATAATAGCAGTATCAGGTGTGAACACCGCAAATGCGATCTTCGGATTATTTGCCCTTGCAGTAATAGGAAAAACACGTAGTGGAGCAATGGTGGCCATCAACGAGATAATAGATGCAGCCAGTTTAGACCAACAGTTCATCCTCCTTTTCCTTATCGTGATATCCCTTACGGCGTTCCTCTCATATTTCTCGACCATTAAGATCGGAAACAACATACACAGGTTACTCGCAAAGCTCGATTATTCGAAAATATGCATCACAGTCCTCGCAGGACTTACACTGATGAGCCTGCTTTTCACCGGATTTTTCGGCCTGATGATATTCATGATAGCAATACCCCTTGGCATGTCAGCATCCTTTATGAAGATACGAAGATCACATGCAATGGGAGTTATATTGCTGCCGGTGATATTGTACTTTTTGTAAAATGAAGTGAACTGCCACTTTGGGTATTAAGAAGGAAAGTTAAAAACACTAATAAGCCTGCGAAATGTACCAGATCAAAAAAAGTACATTTGCATAAAACCCATATATAAGATCACATTTCCCCATCTTTTAACTGGTGACATATGTCCGGGAAAATGAAGGTTCTTGTTTGTATCTTGAACTCATCCAAATTCCAGCCTTTTTTATCAATTCATTGAAGAACAGCTTTTCGCTTCTGCTCTCCCCATTTACGGTCACTGCAACACAGCATACGAAGAAAACTTCATGATTTTCATTAAAATAGTAACAGCACTAAGAGCATCCACAAGTTCAATTTGAGCATTTACACAGCTTCTTTCCAGCGTGTCCTTTTTCTCCCTCACATAGAACACCAAAATCTTCACAAATATAGAGAGAAGAAACTTCCCACTCCTTTTCGTTCAGACATGAACCACAGTTTCTACACATACTAACCATTTTAATTTCTTTATCAGTCATATCAGATCCGCCGTTTTATTATTATCAACATTATCCCACATCAAAAAGTTCTTCCTCAACTTAAACTCAGCGCTCTTCAAAAATATCATTGCAACACAGCATAAGACGAAAACATCTTCATCAACACCATTGTACGAGTCTTTGTTTAAGTGCCGTTGTGATCCGCTCATGCAGTTGCAGAACGTCTGATAGGAAATACCTGTAACTGGACAGCGAGATTGTAGGGCATCCCACATTCAATGTTCTCACAAGGGGGTTTATAGGACTTCGGGGGTCGAGTTTACCTGACCTACCAGCTTTCGCCATGAACAAGACTCATGAAAAGCGATTAAAAAAGAAAGTCCAGGAACCTGCACATGAAGTCCCTGTAATATTAAATTGATGCAATTTAGCATTTCACACAAAGCGGACAGCCAAAGTGCTTGTAGATCTTTTCTTCGTATTCGCGAGTGCTTACATCAGGCCATTTATCCTCTGAAAAACCCGGTGCACTATCCAGCGTGGAGCTAACAACATCCAGAATGAAACTGTGTTTTTCCCCTGCTTTGAAAACTCCCCAGGGAATGCCAACATATCCATCCCTACTTTTGAGCGACACAATGACGTATGGAATACAATTTTGCTCCAGGTCTATCATAAAGTCTATGAAAGTCCCAATTTCTTTTCCTTCTGCATCCTTTATAGGATCCCTGGCTATTGTTTCTACAGATAACATCTTAGGTTTTGCCATATTGTATTTCCCCCATTAACTAATTCAACGGGCATTTATCATACCCAGAATAAGAATGTGAGATAAAACTATT
>NZ_JAUVEY010000127.1:0-6402 GCF_030594565.1 Methanococcoides sp. | reverse complement strand
GATACCACTCTGGTTCAGCTTTGTAACCAGCTCATCACGGTTGTCTGCCCTTAGGGTATACTGGTGGAACATATGTTCACATCCGTTCCTGACAGTTGGAACAGTGACCCCCGGTATGTTTTTCAGCCCTTCTGAGAGCAGGGATGCGTTCTTCTGGCGTGCAGAGTTGAACCTGTCGATCTTTTTGAGCTGAGACAAACCAATAGCAGCCGCAATATCTGTCATCCTCAGGTTATATCCGATCATCTCGTGCAGGTAACGCTGCTGAGATCCATGTGCACGAATCATCCTTGCTTTTCTGGCAACTTCGCTGTCATTGGTGGTTATCATGCCACCTTCACCGGTTGTCATGTTCTTTGTGGGATAGAAACTGAATGCACCTGTTCCGAAGGAACCTACCTTCTTTCCATGGTAGGTTGCACCATGGGCCTGGCATGCATCCTCAATAATGATAAGATCGTGATCCTCTGCAATTTCAGTTATGGCTTTCATCTCTGCCGGATGGCCGTAGAGGTGTACCGGCATCAATGCCTTTGTATCTTTGGTGATACTATCCTCTATCAGACTTGTATCGATATTGAATGTATCAGGTTCGATGTCTACGAATACCGGTCTTGCGCCGGTATACATTATGGTGTTCGCGGTTGCGATGAAGCTGAAGGATGTGGTAATTACCTCATCACCCTTTCCGATCCCATGTGCCAGCATTGCTGCATGAAGGGCTGCTGTTCCGGAATTAACTGCAATGCAATACTCAACCCCTGCATATTCAGCAAAAGCACTCTCAAACTCTGCAACTCGTTTTCCTTCTGCGATCATCCCTGAAGCCAGGACTTCAGATACGGCTTCTCTCTCTTCATCACCAATGTCAGGTTTTGCTATTGGAATCATTGTCAACGTCTCGTTTTTTGATTATTATATTAATTCATTCAAATCCACATGGTACCGGCGTCTATCACTTCTTCTCGTACCATGAACAATTCCAACAAAAATAGTTTCTAGTAAAACAAAGAAAAACTTCCATCTTGACTGAGTTAAAAATGACATTTAAGACTTTTTATCAATGTTGATCTTCACAGGTCAAACTTCTAAAGCAACGCTCTCCGTTTCATCTTCCATAGCCCTGGAACAACACCCGAGCGTGCAACACAGCTCTCTCTCTGCCACGCTCTTATCCACAACGAACTTATTCCCGCATACGGGGCAGGTTTTTTCAACACACCTCAAATTTCACACCTTTCGCTCCAAAGGGCCTAAATATATTTAAATTGATCGGTTTGATTTTTGGGATGTGTATATACAGTATGTTGCATCTGTTTTGAAGGCTCATTTCTAAGAAAATGTTGTTTTTCCTTATCTAAAGCAACATTTTGATTTTGTTCTTCAAACATCATCATTCACTTTTAGCCTGTGATCTCTTCAAATGGCCGTGCACATCGATCTCTCCCTGGCCGATACGGGTGGACGATCTGGGAGCATCGTCATCCGTCATTACGTAGTTGATGTTCACTATCTTTATTTCGGGTCTTAAGGTACCCTTTCTTATCTCGTTGATCTTCAGGGCAACGGGGTGGGTCTCGGGGGGTACTACGATGAACTCGTAGTTTTCCTCAAGGGTCGAGCCGAAAGGGTCTTTCAGGGTCTGTATATTGTAGCTTTTCTTGGGTATGCCAAGTTGCTCGACAAAGGCGGTCAGATTCTTCTTACGGGTCTTGATGTCGGGGATGTTCCTGTGTTCCTGTTCTTCTGTCTGGCCATCTCATCGGATGTCAGGCAGATATCCACAATATCGCCTTCCGCCATCTCGAACGCTTTTCTGATCAGTGCCATATGGCCCTCGTGAAGGAATTCGAAGGTTCCTCCTACCGCTGTTCGTCCCATCGACTGCAAAAGGGGGTTCGTATGTCATAAGTGTTATGATGGATCGATGCTTGTGTGGTCGGTGGTCTGGGCTTTGAAGCAGGAAGCCACCCACTTTAATGGGTGGTAGTCCACGGTCTCTTTTTATTCAATAAAATTTATTTCAAAAGGTATATATAGCATACAACATATTATTCAAATGGTTTTAGGAGGCATATAATGATTACAAGCATGGTTTCAAGTGCAGCATCATCCGCTGCGGTATCAATGACAACAAGCATAGGATTACCTGAATATGGCGTGCTTGCGGTGGTAGCACTTATATTCTTACTGTCTGCAAAAGAGATACTATCGGCATCCAAATACTGGAATAAATCCGTTTCTGCATCCCTCGACATGAGCATATTTCCACTATTCCTTGTATTCGCAGGAATTGTCGTCTTCAAAGTTGTAGAGATCGTCTGAATCTGATTGAAGTAGTGAACTACTCCGCCCTTACGGACGGAGCTTCCTGCTCCATTCCTTGAACTATTGTTCACAAGTCCACAGGCTCTTTCTGTTTTCACTCGATCTTTTTTGCAGGACATTCAACCCCTTCATCAGCTTACGCAAGGTGTCTCCTGCTCATGCTGATGAACTTATTTCCATTCTCATACCCATGGATTCACGTTAGATGAGGCAGAATCCCGAAAAGGATCACATTGATAAAACCGTGAGTAACACTCACAAGGAAGAGATTTCTGCATCTCTGATAGATATAACCCAGCATCAGACCTGCAAAAGCCGTGAAAAGCATTTCATAGGGGGTGCCATATCCGGAGTGCATAACTCCGAAAAGGATGCTTGCAAGGAGCAAACCCCGATAATCACCCAGGATCTCCTCCAGTTTCGTTTGCAATATCGCCCTGAAAATGAGCTCTTCAATAAAACCTACAAACATTACCATCACCAGGGAGAGCTTAAGCAAGTTGAAAAATGAAAGGTCGGGAATAAGATATCCCGGTTCGATGATCATGAACTCGCCCAATGCAATGATCAGACTTACAAGCAGAGCAACAGGCAAATAATAATATTTTATAGCCGTACTCATCCCCAGATACTCCATATCGAGCTCCTGCCCCTTCACCATAACATAGGCAGGTATCAAAAGAGGAGCATAGACGAACACATACGTATATAATGTCATATCAAAGAAAACCGGCATCGAAAGATTCAATATCCGCAACATGGAGATTAGAATAAAAGCACGCAACAAATACTGTTTGTCCACATCATTGATCACAATGGTCGACAAGGTCAGGACCAGCAGCAAAATGATATGCACCCATGTAGAGAACTTTGTATGCCCCAGGAACAACGAAAGCTCGGCCAGAATGATCACCATAGAAGGGATGGCTATCGTCAAAAGCTCCATATTGAGGCCACTTGTGCCGCTGATCTTCTGAAGAATACCCTCCTCACCAATAGTGACGAACTCACCATCTGACTCCATATTAGCTCTCCATCACGTCGATCCAGAGATGAAGGTCCCTATATGGAACCGTCATATTACCATCTTTATAGAGCAAGAACTGTAACTTCATGTCATCCCCGACACTCTCCGGCGTAAATGACAGCTCCTCCTCCCAGGTCTCATTATGCCCAAGGCTCATGAAAAGCCGTTCATGTCCCACAGAGGACGAACCGTTCTCAAGCAATAGGCCCATGGAATAATCAGTAACTTCATACTCATGGTTCACAACACCAACGATCACATTACCGCTCTGCCCCAATGTGAAATTCACAGGATAGCCATCAGCCATACCATCCATGCCAAGGATATAGAACTCGGTGAACTTCTCACCCTCCTTCGGTGTCACCACCACATAAGCAAGGGTCACCATCGAAGCGATTATGGACAGGACAAGGATGACCGAAAGGACCCTGTCAAGCCTGTTGTCCGGTTTTCTTGACAGCTCTTCCCTCAGAGAAAGATAGGTAGCATTGAACGGAACGCTGAACTCCTCACCCTCTGGCAAGACACGTCTTCTAAACACCGCCACCACGCACATCGCAATAGTAAAGAACGACAGCGAGACCAGGATCGGCAATAGTCTGATCCCCCACGGGGTATAATTAAGACCAAGTCCGATAAGAGGCACCACCGCGATACTCAGACCAAAACTAAGTGCCACCCTCTCGATCCCGTCAAGGTCATCCTTCTTAGGAAAAAGAGCTGCAATAAGTGCATAGCCCGGCAGGAAAAGAACCATAGGCAAACCTAGGATCGTACGAATAGCAGTGTCGCTCAAAGGCGGAAGCAGTATGAACGCACAGGTAAGTGATACCAGTAAAACAACGATCTTTATATCAGCGGGAACCTTATTCCTATCAGCCATCTTTATTTCTCTTCAATATTTTAATATTATATGCCCCTACATTTTATTCATGCCATATAAACATGTTTGAAGGGCATATTACAGTGTTTAAGATGTAACAGACATATAAAATAATATCATAATATAGATCTTACATGATTTTTTGACAGATATCAGAAATCCTTAAGTATATTGTAATGAAGTCAAAGAAAGAGGGATATACATAACAATTTTATAATTCATCAGCAAGAAGACCACTGTTTTTAAGCTCGCAGTAAATCAAAGATTTAATGGGAGTTTCATTTCATGGAAAACATCCAGATTAATCTGGATGTCTTGCAGTGTAACTGCAAGATGAAACAGGTGGATGAATTGCGTAAATAGTTATTTACTCTTGTTTCTGATATATATTAATAGTATCAAAACGTATGTTGCAATATGCGGAAATCCTACAAATTCCGTCTGTACCCGACTAAAGAACAGGAGCTCGTTCTGGTCAAAACTCTGGATGTTTGCAGATACATCTATAACGAGTTTCTTGCGGACAGAAGGAATGCGTATGACAGATGCAATCAAGGATTGACGACATTTGACCAGATCACTCAGGTCAAGTACCTTGAATTCAATACCGAAGTATTCTCACAGATCAAGCAGGATATATTGCGAAGACTTGGAAAGTCATTCGATGCTTTTTTCAGACGGTGCAGATCAGGTGAAACACCAGGGTATCCAAGGTTCAAAGGAAAAGACAGGTACAACAGTTTCACATATCCTCAATCGGGTTTTAAGATCGAAGGAACTAAACTGAAACTTTCCAAGATCGGAAATATCAAAATCAAACAGCACCGAGAGATAGAAGGTAGATCAAGACGTGTTCCATCAAACATGAAACCGATCAGTGGTATGCAGTGTTCTCTGTCGATACGGGTGCAAATCCCGAAAAGGTCAATCCGAATACATCCATAGGGATCGATGTCGGGCTTAACTCATGTGTCACGCTGAGCAATGGGGAACAGTACGATTCTCCTACCTATTTCCGCAAGTCAGAGAGATCCCTTGCAGTTCAACAAAAGAGACTTAGCAAGAAGAAGAAAGGTTCAGTGAATAGGCTCAAACAAAAAACTAAAGTTGTTAAGATTCACGGAAAGATACATAACCAAAGAATTGATTTTAACCATAAGTTGAGCAGGATTCTTGTCAACAGGTTTGACAGGATAGTGTTCGAGGATTTGAGTATCAAGAACATGGTTAAAAATCATCACTTTGCAAAATCAATACATGATGTTGCATGGGGTCAACTGATCCAGATGGCAAAAAGCAAAGCGGAAGAGGCTGGCAAGTATGTCGAATTGGTTAACCCATACAACACATCACAAAAATGCAGCAGCTGTGGAAACATCGTCAAGAAAGGTCTATCGGTCAGGGTTCACAGATGTCAAGAGTGTGGACTTGAGCTTGACAGAGACGTTAATGCCGCCATTAATATTTTGAATTTAAGCACCGTAGGGACTACGGAGGGAGCCTGTGGAGTCACGGACATTGGTCTGGGCTATGAAGCAGGAAGCCACCTATTTTAATGGGTGGCAGTTCACTAGCTGGTAGTACATATGACCAAGAACACAAAAATATGCTTACTTGTGTGCATCACACTAAGCCTTTTCTTATTGATACCTTCCGCGGGTGCTTTTGAGATAGCACCTGCAAACCCGAACGTTGGCGATGAGATCATCGTGACCGGAGACTCACCAACAAGCTCGGTCCCCGCAAAGATGGTGTTCACTAAAACCGTCCCGGTCGAAGATGGGACATATCTTTATTATGTTGGTAAAGTTGCCATCCCCGAAGGCCCGAACAACTTCCTTGTAGAAGCGAACAATGTAGAGGACCTGGTGGTCAAAGCAAAGCTCATGTTCTGGCTTACAGCAGGTCACCCCTCTGCCACAAATGGAAAAGCATCCTATTCAATGTCGAATGTTCCCAATGGATCATACTCGATAAAACTGACAGGCGAAGCCCAGCCTGACGAAACGACTGTTGATATGAAGATCACCGCAACAAGCGAGATCCCGGTAAAGGAAGGCCGTTACGAATTCAAGTATTCGACCACTTCCATGCCAGAAGGGGATTTCACACTGACCATCGATGGCGAGACAAAGACGATACACTTGAACTCCTTGTCCGATGA
>NZ_JAUVEY010000114.1:0-7074 GCF_030594565.1 Methanococcoides sp. | reverse complement strand
GCAGCGGCGATTATCTCTGCCAGTTTCTTCGAATTATGCCCGGGCACCTCTCCTGCTCCTGCAACTCCCAGCAGGTTAAGGCAGTCTCTCTGGGTGGCTATGCCTGTTCCGCCTCCAACAGTTCCTACCTGTATTGACGGGAGGGTGACTGCACAGTAAAGGTCTCCGTTCTCATTTACTTCCATTGTTGTTATGGCACTACTTCCCTCTACAACATGGGCAGCATCCTGACCACATGCCAGATAGAGTGCTACGATAATGTTTGCTGCATGGGCATTGAATCCCAAGGCACCTGCCCTTGCTGAACCCAGGAGATTTTTCCTGTAATTGACCTCTTCCATCATCTTCGGGGTGGTCTTCAGTTTCTTCTCCACGATCTCCTTTGGAATTGTAACGTCTGCAGCAACGGTTTTTCCCCTGCCAAGTATATTGTTGATGGCAGCCGGTTTTTTGTCGGTGCACATGTTGCCTGAAAGTGAGATCGGGTAAGCTCCGAATTCTTCTGAGATAAAGTTGAGCACAGCATCGGTGGCAATGGTTACCATGTTCATTCCCATTGCGTCCTTGGTGTCATAGGCAAACCTTAGGAATACAGTATTCCCTGTGATGAATGAATCTACACTGAGCAGTTCTCCGAAACGTGTGGTTTCGCCTGCTTTCTCTTTCATATTTGTGAAAGTTTCCGGTTCTTTGACCCAATCCACAAAGTCCTTTACCTTGTTCACATTCTCCAGTTTGAATACCGGGGCACGGGTCATGAGGTCCTGGAATATCCTTACATTTGAACCGCCTGAAGCTGTAATTACTGTACATCCACGATTGACGCTTGCCACGAGTGCTCCTTCAGTGGTTGCAAGGGGAAGCGTGAAGTCTCCGTTGGCATATTCTCCATTCACTTTTATAGCACCTGCAACACCAAGCGGGATCTGTATGGTGCCTATCATGTTCTCGATGTTGCGTTTGGTGGCTGCTTCAGCATCGATCGTATAGTTTTGTATGTGTTCGAACTTAATTCCATTCATCTTCTCAATGGCACATTTTCGAACCCTCACAGCTGTATCAGTGTCTGTATATGCATCTATTTTCCGGAGTGGCATTTCTCCTGAGACGACCTTTTCAAGCAATTCATCTTCTTTCATTGTGGTTTCGGTTTTTGATGCCATTAGTGTTCCCTGCAATATTATTTTTTTAGAATGTATCAATAGTGTGATGAATTATCGAGTGGTATTGAACCTGGTCAAAAATTTTCGATGAACCAGTATTATCTGAATCCATTATGGTGCTTCCTGCTTATATGTGTTGGTGGCATTTATATATTAATATATTACAAATGATATCTTTATACGTCTTGGCATTTTTATTCCGATCTATTATAAATACGGATATGGGCTGTGGATTCATCCTCATGATGATGATTACTATCTAAATTCTTGTAGATAAACTTAAATACAAAAATGCCACTTATTTTATGGTTATCATATATATGATATTGATGAAATCTCGGGGACTCATATATTTTTGAATGATTATTGTGTGTCGGTCAGGAATGGTATTACCTGTTATTTTTGTATCATATTCAACAATTTGAAAACGTGTTTAAATGGGTGTTATTGTATGATGGATGCGAATGGTTCTATGGGGCATCATATTTTCAGTTTGAGCTCTGCGTCTTCTAAAGAAGAATTTAACATGTGGCGTAAGGAGTGGCTTGTTGAGAATGCGAAGACAAGGCAGCTAGATGACCATAGGTATGCTGCTGATCATCAGGCCACCAATGGTTTCTGGTCCTGGTATCTTGAAAAACACAAAGATCTGACCTGTAGGTACAACAATCTCTATTCCGATATAACTGCAAGGGATTGCAGGGAACTGGAAAGAGATAAGCCGGAAAGTATGAACTTGTCAATTTCATCTGGATATGTCGACCTTGATCATATCAGACAAGAATTTATCAAGCACGACAGGAACACGATCGAATGTATAGCTACAAGTTTAAAGAAGATAGGTCTTGTTAAGGAAGCTGAAGCGCTTTTGTCCTCAAACCCAATTGAAAAGAAGACCATCTACGTTCTTGACAGGTTCTTTGATGCTTTACATAATAAGAATTTCAATGACCTGCAAATAATCGATTTCTATCTCGAGCTGACCCCTGAAGAGCGTGTCTCAATTGGATGCAAACCCTGAATCTGAAATGGTTTAAGTGCTCTGATGTTCTTTTAACTTCTGAGTGTGGGGGAACAGAGCATCCGGGGGTAATTTTGTTTAATTTTGTAAGTTGTATCTATTGATTCAACTCAGAACGGCTTTGTGTAAAAAGTAACTCTTGTGTATAAAGTCCTGATTCTGTGTAAAAAGTATAATTATGTGTATAAAGTAAGTGCGATTATATACTTTTTACACAAACCATGATTTTCATTACATTTATATATCATGATTATCTATTAACAACTCTATCAAAATTCCTATATAAAACAAAAACATATGATTTAATTGAGGCGATTTATATGCCAGAGATGCATCATCACAAAACGATAAAGGAACCATCGATCGAAGAAGAGTCAGCACTCCTTCGAAGAATAGGCGTAATCGCTACAAGGAATGCTGTCAACGACGCACTCAGCAATGGCAGACCAGTTACCTATCAAAAAGGAGATAAGATCGTTAGAGAGTATCCTGACGGTACTGAAGAAGTGCTGAAAACACTTGATAGACCATTTGTAAAGTTGAAACAAAGAGTCTATAGAATATGAAACGAATCAGGATTTTTGCAGGAGCAAATGGTGCAGGGAAATCTACACTAATCAACGACTTACTTGAAACAGATGGCTGGCTATTCGACAAAGATAAACACATTGAGCCTGATGCATTTAACAAAATGGACGTAATCGACTTTACTCCATTTGGTATCGTGGCTTCTGAATCTGAATTAAAGCAACACTTGTTAGATTCTACATTGTTTGAAAAAAGTGGTCTCGATCTCGATGATTTCAAAATTGAAAACAACTGCTTCATAAATGACATAAATAACGATTACGTTGGCTCTCTGATAGCTGATTATATACGAGATAAATTGATCGATACCACGGATATTAATTTATTTTCTTTTGAAACGGTATTTTCCCATGAATCCAAACTCGACTTCATGAAACGAGCAAAGGAAAAAGGATGGGAGCTATATCTATACTACGTGGGAACTTCTGATCCTCTAATCAACCAAAACAGAGTAAAAGAAAGAGTAGATAAAGGACAACATGGCGTTTCAAATGACAAGATATTTGAGCGCTATGATCGAACAAATGACTTCCTTTTCGATGCTTTGAAACTATGTCGAAGAGCATTTGTTTTCGATAATTCGAACAAAGAAATCGTCGAAGTAATGCAAAAAGATGTAGAAAACGAACTACATTTTGGTGAAGAAATTATGCCAGATTGGATCACAACTTACATAATTTCTAAGATTCAAAAAATTGAACTTCTACTAACTAAGCCAGAAAAAGCAATTTTAGACACTTTATACGATGCTCCACGCCCATTGAGTACTTCTGTGATTGCCAAAAAATCACATTTGTCTTGGGATAATACAAAAAACCATCTTAATGACTTGCAAACATGTAGACTCATAGGATCATATAAAAAAGGGAAGGGAGTTTACTGGTATATATTTTCAAAATAATCCAGTAATCAATACGTTCATTTAAATAGAATTTCTTATTTCTGCAAGTTCCTCAGCAAATTGTTCATATGTATTGATCGATAAATACTCTTTTTGCTTCAAAAAATGAGTTTGTGTAAAAAGTATTGGTTCTGTGTATAAAGTCAAGGTATTTTAGGACTTTTTACACAAAGCCACTCAGAACACAACACCTATATATCATAATTTAATCTACATTATGGTACTTATTTGTGCATTATATGAGGAATATCTATGGAACAGACTAAGATCCTACTTGATGAAAACGAGATGCCAAAAAAATGGTATAATATCCTTCCGGATATGCCCACTCCATTGGCTCCTCCACTTAATCCTGCAAATAATGAGCCACTGGCACCAGAGGACCTTGCTCCTCTTTTCCCTATGGAGCTCATCAAACAGGAAATGAGCAGTGAGAAATACATTGATATTCCGGAAGAGGTTCTTGAAATATACAAGCTCTGGAGACCTGCTCCTTTATTCCGCGCACACAGGCTTGAAAAATTGCTTGACACACCTGCAAAGATCTACTACAAGTATGAGGGCGTCAGTCCTGCAGGCAGTCACAAACCAAATACTTCTGTTGCACAGGCTTACTATAATATGAAGGAAGGCACAGAGAGGATAACCACCGAGACCGGAGCTGGTCAGTGGGGCAGTGCACTTTCACTTAGCTGTAATTATTTTGATATCGAATGTAAGGTCTACATGGTACGCTCAAGCTTCGAGCAGAAACCATACCGTAAATCCCTGATCAATCTCTGGGGTGCAAAGGTAGTACCTTCGCCAAGTCCTGATACTGAGTTCGGACGTCACATGCTTGAAAAATATCCGGACACTGCAGGCAGTCTTGGTATTGCTATTGGAGAAGCTGTAGAGGATGCTGTGAAGCACGACAATACCAAATATGCCCTTGGCAGTGTGCTCAACCATGTCATGCTACATCAGACAGTTATAGGTCTTGAAGCCCAGAAACAGCTAGATAAGGTCGAGGAATATCCTGATATAGTCATCGGTTGCTGTGGTGGCGGAAGTAACCTTGCAGGTATCAGCCTTCCATACATGAGGGATAAGATCGAGGGCACCCATGATCCACGTATCATCGCTGTGGAACCGTCTGCCTGTCCAACCCTTTGTGACGGCAAGTTCCAGTATGACTATGGTGACATGGCAAAACTGACCCCACTCCTTAAGATGTATTCACTCGGATACGATTTCATGCCACCTGCCATCCATGCAGGGGGCTTAAGATACCACGGCTGCTCACCGATAATCAGCCAGTTGACCGCAGATAATCTTATGGAAGCTACCAGCTATCATCAGGTAGAGGTATTCGAAGCAGGCGTTATGTTCGCCCGCAGCGAAGGTATTCCACCTGCACCAGAGTCCAACCACGCTATCAAATGCGCTATTGATGAGGCTCTCAAGTGCAAGCAGACCGGAGAAGAGAAGACCATCCTGTTCTGCCTTAGCGGACACGGTCACTTCGATATGTATTCTTACGATAAGTATTTCAGTGGTGAACTGAGCAACGAATGATCCGGGAAAACGGCTTTTAAACCCTATTCCTTATACTTTCTATTTTATTTTACTCTCTTCTATTTTTTAGTTTACTTTGTTGTTCCCCTATCGATCTTTTATGGCAAGATCTCTTGATCTTGATCATTTTTCTTTATTTATCGTAACATCGTAACAAAAACATTAAGTACTCTTAAATTCTTTAATAACATCATTATGGGGGATAATGAGCATAAGACCTGGCTTCGAGAAGAGGTCGAGGATTGGAGCAGGGATGGGATCGTTGACGAGCATCAGGCAAAGCTTATCTTGTCGAGATATGGGTTATCCAAGGCGCCTTCTGGAACTGAAAAGATCAGTCCGAAGAAGGTACCGTCAAAGCTCATTACAGTCGTTTCAATATTGGGTGCCTTTCTGATCGGTATTGGGGCGATACTGTTTGTTGCCTCGAACTGGCAAAAAATTCCTACTGTTGCAAAAATGATACTTTTGATTGGTACCACATATGCCACTTACTTCTTTGGCTGGAATTTGAAATTTAACAGGAAAACACACCCTGAAATGGGGGATGCAATGCTTTTTCTTGGTTCATTGTTCGTGGGTGTGACAATATTCCTGACTGCCCAGATATACAATGTGAATGCGAATGAGCATTGGCTTATATTGGTATGGTTCCTGGCCATACTTCCTTTTGGTTATGCTTTCAGATCGTCAAGCATCCTGTCATTGAATATTTTCACATTTGCTCTTTGGACAATGTTCTATATCTCACAGACCCGGGACCTGCTACTGAGCAGCTTCGAGATATTCATGTTATACCTTTTATTTGGTATCAATCTCTATGGATTTGGGCAACTGCACATGAAATTTGAAAAATATGCAAATTTCAGGCTGATCCATCAGGGTTTTGGTCTATTCTTCATCCTGGCTTCATATTTTTACTTCAGTTTAGAAATACCATATAGGTTCATATTGACCCGATTCACCCCAATCAACTGGCAGGTCCAGATGCTTTTCCTGATATTCATGATAACGTCCCTTATCTTTTTAGCATCGAATGTTTCAATGTACCGTAAGATCAAAAGCACAAAATACGAAGTCATTGTACTTGCAATTGCATTTTTAGGCTGGATAGGCACATGGTCGTTAACTTTCTTCATAGATGCATTGACCACACCAATTGTGAAATATGGTCATACTTACATGGAAATGGACCCAAAATCAGCTACAATATTATTCATAGCATTTAATCTGATTTTTTTCGTACTATCCATTGGCAGCATCCTTATCGGATATTATAAAGCCACAGTACCCTTTGTCAATGTCGGGATGAGTTTTTTTGTGTTGGGTGTTTTGAATCTGTATTTTACAACGCTTTACGAGTTGTTGCCCAGATCTCTTGCCTTCATTGCCGGAGGGATCATTCTCGTAATTCTGGGGTGGTATCTGGAAGATAAGAGACGATCGATCATAAACGAGATCAAAGGGGACAATGTAATATGAATTCGAAGAGATTTCTTTTGCTTATGGCTTATTCACTGATCATCATCTCATTGATATTCCTGCCTAAAGCGGTCACACTAAGTTTAGGCAAAGATATTTTACTAAAGACCGAACCCGTAGACCCGAGGGATATATTCCGAGGAGATTACGTTACCCTGAACTATGAAATTTCAACGATCGATCTGGATATAATTCCGTATGATCATGATTTTGTGGCAGGGGAGCCAATATATGCTATCCTTTCTGAAAACGAGAAATATTGGACTATCGATTCAGTAAGCCATACAAAACCCGATACCAATGGTGAAGAGGTCTGTATGAAAGGAACGATCAAATGGCCCAATGGCAACATTATGAATGTC
>NZ_JAUVEY010000168.1:0-4005 GCF_030594565.1 Methanococcoides sp. | reverse complement strand
GATAACCCATGGCTCCGAACGTATAGATAATTCCCAGCAACACAATGGCCAGTGGCATAAGCCTCCACCTGACATGACCGAACACGAGGTAGAGCACCACAATCATCAATATGACTGAAAGACCAAGCAATACAGCCATACTTGACATCATTGCATTGTTCATGGAAACCATGAAAGCCGGTTCTCCAGTAACAACTACATTATAGTCAGGAGGGAATTCTGCCATTGCGACCGAGACCTCCAGTTCGCGCAAGATCTCCTGTTTCTGTTCGTCTGAGGTTGAACCTGCTACCTCCACATACATGAGTGCATGAGTTGCATCAGGCATCAACCCCTCCGGCACATAGTCCTTTATCAATGTTGCAAGTTCCACATTATCTTCAGGTAATGCTGCTTCACCGTTCAGCCTGTAATTGGCATCCTTGATAACAGATGTCGCACTTTGTACCCCTACAACCCCGGGCAGCGACAGCGTCATATGTTCGAACCGATCCATCGCTTGCAGTGCAGCAGGATCACTTACCTGCCCATCCTCCACTATAACAACAATAGCATCGATGCCAAAAATATTCAGATAAAGATGATCAAAATCTTGGAATATCTGAGAGGTCTTCTCTACAAAAGTATCAGTGCCAGACTTCATTTCAATGCTCTGTGCACCCTGCATGGCTACAAGTACCAGCAGTAATGAAATGATCATGATAGGAATGGTGTTGCTCTCAATAAAGACACCCAGTTTTTCGAATAAGTTCTTTATGATGACTACCTCCTTATGAATTATCCGAACGTTTTTCCTGAGCCATCTTCTCAAGGAGCAAAAGAGCATGGGAGTACATGCGTTTGTGGAACTTGATAAGGACCTTCTGTGCATCTATTGCTTCATCAATATCTTCATCGCTCAGGTCAGACATGCACTCTGATGCGACACTGCACATTTTACCGAGCATATATTCAGATCGTTCTAACCCCTTTTCAGTAAGACCCAATAATGTTTTTCTGCGATCAGAAGGATCGTCCTTTCGATAAACAAGTCCCTCCGCTTCAAGAGAATCGATAAGGCTTGTAGCACTACTTTTCTTGATCTCCAGATATTTTGCAAGATTAGAAGGCATGACCTCTCCTTCACGCTTTATAAAATGAATAGCCCTATTTGAAGTTTTGTTCAAACAAATATCATCTTTTTCAACGAAATGACCGATCATGTTGCTTTCCATTTTTCTTTTCAGGTACTCAATTTCAAGATGCAACTCTACCATTTGTTTTGTTTTATCCACAATGCACCTCCATAATTTTTAAGATTATAACGTGGCCACCTAATATTTGATAATCGTATAATTCGATAATCTAATGGTTTGATTTTCTAATATTCGCATCAATATATAAAGCTTTTGTTTTGAATGGCCCGCATGAATATTAATGAAGTTATGTGCCGATAAATCGCCCTAGATGAAAGAGAGTATTCCTAAGAAAAAAAGTAGTCGAACACAAGATAGAAAACGTGACAATACAGCACATTAATGAAACAGGGGATAGAAAAATAAATGCTATGAATGAGTTGGAGGAGGAGTGGAATTGGACACACCTCCTCGTTTGGAGTCAGCCCCTACACAGAATTTATTGTATAAAAAGATTTTGTCAATGATTATTAAAGATAGATCGAAGAAAATTTTAAAATGTTGATCCATTAGAAGAAGAAGCATTGTGGAAGTGGACAGGTACTATATATCTACTATGACCACAGAATGTTAGATATTGGATCAAACTGGGGAGTTGGTACAACGTTATCACAAAACATACCATACATGGAATTGACCTATTTTGACATTCTATCAGCATTGATAGTACTCGTATTAGGCATCATTGTTGCAAAGGTCCTCATAAAAATATTCAAGAACGGATTGCAGAAAACAGATCTACCGGAACTTATCGTAGAGTTCCTGTCAAAATTCATCCTTGCACTTCTATATGTTGCAGTCCTCCTTGCAACCGTATCAATGCTTGGATCTGACATTAGTTCGGTCATTGTCGGACTTTCAGCAGTTATCGGCCTGATCCTTGGCTTTGGAATGCAGGATACATTGACAAATATTGCAGCAGGCATCTGGATTGCCACACTTCGACCTTTCGATAAAGGCGAGTTCTTAGTGGTTAATGGCTTTTCAGGAAGCGTACATGAGGTAGGGATCATGGCAACCGAACTGCTCACACCTGACAACAAGCTCATCACAATACCAAGTAAACTGGTATGGGGAAGCCCTATAGTCAATGCGACAAGAATGCCCACCAGAAGAGTTGATGTTGATGTGGGAGTCAGCTACGATACCAAACTCGAAGATGCACTACAGGTTGCCATCGAACTTATGAAAGAGAATGCAATGGTGCTTGCAGAACCTGCACCGGCTGTCGTTACCACTGCGCTCGCAGATTCATCAGTGAACCTGCAACTTCGTGCATGGACAAATACTGAAGATTACTGGGGAGTAAAAGGTGCATTGACGAACGGCATTCTGAAAGCATACAAAGAAGAAGGCATCGAAATTCCTTTCCCACAACTGGACGTACATCTGGAAAAGGAATGATCATTTTATTAAAGGGGGTTTAATAAATGACAGAGAACAAAACATCGATCCAGCCATCAACGAACGGACCATATATTGTAAAAGAACTGAACGACCTGAAGAACTCAAAGGGAGAAACTTTCGAACCGCAGCCCATGGTAGCCCTATGCCGCTGTGGCCAGTCCTCGAACAAACCGTTCTGTGACGGAACACATTTAAAAGTGGGATTCACGGGCGAAAAGGTCGAAGGCAGACAACCTGACAAGATCGATAACTATGTTGGAAAAGAGATCACAATCCATGACAATAGGGGAGTATGTTCCCATCGTGGATACTGCACAGACAATCTGCCAACCGTTTTCAGAATGAAAGAAGAACCATGGATCGATCCTGATAGTGCAAGTGTTGAAGACATAATCAGGGTCGTAGAGATGTGCCCGTCCGGTGCCCTTAGTTACACAAAGGACGGAGTCCTGCACAAAGATGTTGACCGAGAACCGGGCATCACCGTCACAAAGGACGGACCCTACGACGCTGTCGGTGGGATCGAGCTTGATGATCCAGAGGGAAACACCCCCGAATCAAAAGAACATTTCACCCTCTGCAGATGTGGTGCTTCAAAGAACAAGCCGTTCTGTAGCGGAGAACACTGGTACGTTGAATTCAAAGACGAGAAGAACTAAAATACACTTCAGTGAGGATATAACATGGGAAAATATAGATGTTCCGTCTGTAACTGGGACTATGATGAAGAAGCGGAAGGGCAGGATTTCGATTCCCTGCCTGACGACTTCACATGTCCGGTCTGTGGCGCTCCAAAGTCTGCATTCGTTGCAGAGGCAAGGGGTAAAGGTAAGGAAGATATAAAGACCACTGTTGCAGAGAAGATCATTGAGCAACTTGAGGTCTTTGGCGTAAAATATGTTTACGGAATACCGGGAGATTCCAATTTACCGCTGATAGAAGCCATCCGAAAGAGTGAAAAGATCAGGTTCATCCTTACAAGACATGAAGAGACAGCTGCTTTTATGGCATCTGCCCATGGGAAGATGACCGGAGAGCTCGGAGTATGCATGTCCATAGCAGGTCCGGGTTGCACTAACCTGATAACCGGATTGATGGACGCTGCCACTGACAGAAGTCCCGTACTTGCATTTGCGGGACAGATCCCTGAAGTGTACCTTGGAAGTGAGGCTTTCCAGGAAATTGACCAGATAGAACTGTTCAACCCCTTCACTGAATTCGCAGAGACCATTGCAAGAGAAAATCAGGCCCTTAAGCTTGTCACAATGGCGACTAAATATGCTTTCAAGAAACCCGGCGTATCAGTATTGAGCACACCGACGGACATACTTGCAGAAAAGCTTGATGAGAAGGTTTATTCCATTGAAAAAAGAATATTCCCCAACAAAACAGCTCCAAAGGATGCTGACGTTCAAAAAGCTGC
>NZ_JAUVEY010000002.1:0-48568 GCF_030594565.1 Methanococcoides sp. | reverse complement strand
AGATGGGAAAACACACTCGCATCATTGCCCCCCTATATGGCTCAAAGCTTACCTATGCAAGCGTATCCGATGCAGTGGCACCAGGGCAATTGAAAGTGGAAGACCTGAAAAAAGCAATGGAGATGGTGGAATGAAGAAGGTATTTGCAGTCCTTGGGAATCCCATAGAACATTCACTATCACCTATCATGCACAATTCAGCATTCGAAGCCCTGGACATGGACTGCACCTACCATGCATTCAGAGTTGAGAAGAACAACCTTGAAGATGCACTGCAGGGTGCAAAGGCCATGGGATTCGGAGGATTGAACCTCACAGTGCCCCTCAAAGAGACCGCCCTCAGTTTCGTTGATGCAGATCCCCTTGCTGCAAAGATAGGTGCGATAAACACCATTGACTTCAAGGACGGCATTAAAGGCTACAACACTGACGGCATTGGTGCAAAACGAACTATCGAGGATGAAGGTGTCGAGATTAAGGACAAGAATGTCCTGATCCTCGGAGCAGGCGGTGCTGCAAGAGCCATCGCATTCACATTTGCAGAAGCAGGAGCAATGGTGAACATTGCCAACCGAACCCCTGAACGTGCCATGCAGCTCGCTGCAGAGATCGGGGATGCAAGAGGATACGGGCTTGATATCGTTGACAAGGGCCTTGATGAGATTGATATTCTTATCAATACCACCACCGTAGGACTGGGCAATTCCAATGGAACCCTTGTGAGCGCGGAGCAGATGCATTCAGACCTTGCAGTTTTTGATATCGTTTACAATCCGCTTATGACGAAACTGTTGCAGGAAGCAGAGACCGCAGACGCAAGACCTATCACAGGCATTATGATGCTCGTATATCAGGGAGCTGAAGCCTTCCGTATCTGGACTGGAAGAGAACCACCCACAGAGATCATGAAGAGAACTGTCATGGAGGCATTGGACATATGAAAATGCTCATCATCGGCGGCACAGGAGAAATGGGGAAGTGGTTCACGAAGTTCTTTACTGATCACGGTTACGAAGTTGTGGTCTGGGGTAGCAGCGGAAAGACCGAGATAGCAAAACAGATGGGAGTTGAATTTGCATCAGACCTTGACGATGCAATCAGAACCTCAGATGTGGTGGTCATCACAGTACCAATAGACATTACTGCAGATGTTATCAGGGAGACAGCTCCGAAAATGAAAGCGGGAAGCTTGCTGATGGACCTGACCTCCATAAAGGCCGAACCTGTCAGGGCAATGAGAGAAACAGCACCTGAAGGCGTTGAGATCCTCGGCACACACCCCATGTTCGGACCATCCATTCCGACATTACAGGGACAGATAGTGATAATGAGCCCCACCAAAGGGCGATCTGAGAAGTGGTTCCCCATAATGCGAAACCTCTTCGAGGAAAATGGTGCACATATAGAGATTATCAAGCCCGAGGAACACGATAAGTTCGTCTCTGTTGTTCAGGGTCTGACACATTTTGCATACATAACAATAGGGAACACATTCAAAAGCCTTGATTTTGATGTTAGCATGTCACGGCGTTTCATGAGCCCTGTCTATGAGATAATGGTCGATTTCGTTGGCAGGATACTTGGGCAGAATCCCTACCTGTACGCGCACATACAGATGCAGAACGAACAGGTGTTAAAGGTCCATGAGACATTCATAAGTGAGTGTAACATCCTCTCTGAGATAGTCAGGGAACAGGACATTGAAGCATTCTGCAACAAGATGACAGAGGCTGCTGCTCATTTTAAGGACACACCATCCGCACTTCACCGATCGGACAAGCTCATCAATGCAAAAATATCCGAATTCGAGGAGATGATCGCATCTGTGGGAGTCGAAAGAGGCCTTTATCATAATTACTCAGGCGTCACACATGTGGGAACTATCAAGAAAGTGACACCAAGAGCAGTGATAATCTCCAAAGGTGGAAAGGACGTATACCTAAAGACAGAGAATGTCAGGCTGTACACCGAGAAGGAACTTAAGGGTTGGAAAGTGGAAAATCTCCCCCATCCAAAAAGGGATATTTCGGTATTGATACCTGCAGAGGCCGATGCATCGGTATTTGAGAAGGTCATCGATAATGATGAAAGGATAGTTTCGACCGAGATAATTGATACCTATTCGGGCATTTCCGATAACAGATTAAGTGTTACGTTCCGAATCACCATACTTGAAGAGAGCAACACAACAAAGATGCAGGTCGATGTTGAAAAACTCCTCTGTGGACTTGGTTGCGAGATACGAGGATGAACCTCTCCTATATATGCTATGAGGACAGAACAAATAGCCACATAAATAGAACACTACCTACGGTGATTATTTGAAAACTAATAACAAAGGGCTTAAAGCTGCCAATGTGCTCCCCGGAGGCATCGAGAAGTATCTCCGATTCTACAAAATGGGATTGTTCTTCATTTCCATCTTTGGGATATACCTGGGAATACAGGGACTTTATCTTATCATTGTAGAAAATAACTACATTCCAGGATTTTGCCTGTTCGGTGCAGCACTGCTGATATCACCACCGCCCATAGGGATATCCAATATGGTTGCCCGAAATCTCCATATGGAACTCACAATGGGAATAAAAGTGGGATTCTCCACACTATTGTTGGCAATCGCAGTGTATTTCCTTTAAAAAAAAGGGAATAAGATAAAAATAGTATATTGATGCCTTCCGGCATCACAAATTCTTTTTTAGATAAGACTGACAAGATCTTCAAGCGCAGCTTTTGGATCTTTGGCCTTTACAATGCCTGATGCGAGAAGCACACCAACTGAACCAAGTTCTATTGCAGCTTTAAGGTCCTCCCCTTTGGAGATACCTGCACCACAAAGCACCTTCACTGCTGTATCGATCCTCTCAACTGCTGCCACAGAACCTGTTACAACCTCTGGGTCTGCCTTTGATACAGGAATTCCAGAGCCTATAAGTTCCGGAGGCTCAACTGCAACATAGTCGGGGCCTAATGCCGCTGCTGCCGCTGTTGTTGCAATATTGTTAGTACAGATTATAGTGCGAAGACCTTCGCCTTTTGCTGCTGTCACAGAAGCTTCGATGTCAGCAAGTTTCAGTCTGCACTCCGAGTGATTGATAAGCGTACCCACAGCTCCGGCATCCTTTATGCACTTTGCAAAAGCATGTCCGGTAAAACTACCTGCTCCGACACCATCGAGATGCTGGGAATATACGGGAACATCGACCTGGGATGCGACCCTGTAGATATCACAGAACTGAGGTGCGATAGCGATAGCGATCCCGCTTGCTCCACCAACCTCTTTACAGGCACGAGCTATCCTTACGGCACCTTCACCGGTACCTTCGAGATATGTCTTTAGGTTCAATACGATCAAAGGTTTCAAACTACCACCCCTAAAAAAAAGAACGTGCGAAAGATCGCACGCTTAGAAATCGGTCATTATTCTGAACTGGTCGATCTCAGGCTTGTTCAAGCCTTCAATGAACTGGTCAGCTGCCTGCCTGACATCCTTTGAATTGGTGATAGCCCTGCCAACGACAAGGATATCAGCACCTGCTCCAAGTGCATCAGGGATAGTGTCAACACGTACACCACCAGCGACTGCCACAAGGATCTTGGAAGAACGCTTCACTGCAAGTGCCTTGATACCTTCGATACTGCCCCATGCGTGAGCGGTCTCCTCGATGTCAATTGCACGGTGTAGTTCAACTACATCAGGAAGTACGTCCAATTGTTCAAGGACAGCTACTGGATCAGGAGTGTTCAATGTATCCATGACAGCATAGATACCGGTCTTGTGTGCCTCTTCAATTACCTTGTTGAGTGTTGCGATAGGTGCAAGAGCGGATACTACAATAGCATCAGCGGTTGCATCAGCCACCATACGTGCCTCAAGGTTACCTGTGTCGAGGGTCTTAAGATCTGCAACGATGAACGCGTCAGGTCTGACCTCACGTATTTTGGTAATGACATCCACACCATAGCGTTTGATAAGAGGTGTACCTGCTTCCAGTATCAAGTGGTCGCTCTTTGGAAGCTGCTTGATGATATTTAGGATAACAGGAAGGTTTGGATTGTCAAGTGCGACCTGCAAGTATGGAGCATCCCAAAGTTTTGAGATCTTGAATCCCATGACAGCGTGTGCAGCCCTGTCCTTCTCATGAAGAACTGTGTCAATGTCAGGGAAACCGTCAAGTGCGCGTTTAAGTGCCAATTTCGTAGCTCCGTAATTGTACCTGTAGATACGGTTATAGTCCACTGCCTGCGGGTGAATGAAAACGCTTGCAATAATGACAAGGTCTTCTGCCTTTTCCTTAGGGATGAGTCCTTCTTCCACTGCATCAGCAACTGCCTTTGAAACAGCGGCCTGTGCAGGACCGAATATCTGTGAAGCCTGGTCCATTCCCTTAACGGTCACTTTTGGAACGATAAGAGTGGATGGCTTTGTAGGTAAGTTCGGGCGGATGACAGAAAGAACAGGAGTGTGACCTGCTGAAAGCTGGGTCATTCCTGTTGCGAATGCCTGTCCGACCGGCCCCTCCTTATCCCCGATCATAAGATCAACGTGTGCGAGCTCTGGTGCCTCGCCAATTAGTGCTTCTCCAATCAACATCATAGTTATCAATCCGCTAAATTGCTATGACTATATATATTAGTTCTGATGCAAAATTTGCAGCAAGGCATAAAATATAAAAAAGGTATCCCTAATTCATTATATATATTTGTAGAACAAATGGAATAATGTGATAATAGATATATATAACCACCTTATTAAAAAAAGGAACCTTACATTGATGTACCTGTTATCCGCAATAGTAGCCACATATTTCGCAAGTTGGCTACCTGATTTTGAGAACCTCATCGGCATAGAAGGTGCCAGAATCAGTTCAGTGGTATCATTTGGCGCACTGAACGGATGTCTCCTGGGACCTTTCTGGGGTGCCATCGCATCTTTTGCAGGCATAATGGGACATGTGATCATAAGACATCAAAGCCCTGATATGTTCCATCTTCTCACACCGTTCTTCGTAGCAATGGCTTCCGTTGTGACAGGACTGTGCATTACCAAAAAGGAGAAAGCTGCAATGGTATTGTTCAGCATACTTATCCTTGGGTGGTACATTACCCCAATAGGAAGGGAATTATTATACTGGCCATGGTTCCACATTTTAGTTCTTGGCGGCTTTATCCTATTTCACCATAAATATCGTAGCCGGACAGGAAATATATACACATTCGCATTTCTCCTATTTACGACCCTAATTGCCATCCTTGCAGACCACCTTGCTGGCAGCATAACAGCGGCAATTCTCTTTGACCTTCCCCCACAGATGTTCGCATCCGTGGTGACCATATATCCAATCGAGAGGATAACACTTGCATTTGCGGCTGCTGCGATAGTATATCTTTTAATTATTGCACTTCAGACCACACTAATGGAATCTGAGACATTTCAGGACAAGGTCGAAGAAAAAAAAATGGATGAGCTGTTCAGTTATGTTGATGATGTAAAAGATATCATCGATAAAGAGAACAGTAAATGATCTTTTTTAAAATAGAGAAACCATATTTGTGATCTTTGTTGATGATCAGGAAGTTATCTTGTCAAGAGATTCCATGACGCTGAAGATTTTCTGTGAGAACATATGATCCGGTTCCGTAAGTACCAAGACCTCATTATCACACCGGACAGCAACATCACACATACAGGGGATAGATACCAGAACCGGAAGATCGAACTTTTTACCTGAAAGGTCAGTGGGATTGTCACTATGACACATATTCTCAATAATATAACAATCCTTATCCAAAGGCACATAGACACCCCCAATGACCTGCTCCATCGATCTCTGCCTGGAAGCCCCGGGTCTACCCACCGAGATAACATGATCTGCAACCGCAATTGCATTGACAGAAGTAAAATCCACACCAGCACCAGTATCCAGAATAACAACATCGATACCTGCATTCGAAAGGTCCTTCTTAGCAGCCATCAAGAGTTTCAATGCTTTTGACTGCCATTTTCGATCCTTGCTTGAAACTTCACGCACAGCAAGAATATCAGGATTAGAATACCCAACATAGAACGCACCCTTGGTACCCATTTCCTTGCTGACATCCTTGATCACATCCATTACACCGTATCGCCCTTCAAAGATATCATTGACCCAGTGTTTAGCTTCAGGAAGCAGATAATTGAATGAACTAGGCGCCTTTAGATCAACATCCAAAAGGCACACGCTCTTTCCAACAGATGCATATGCAGATGCAAGATTAATTGCAAACGAGGTTTTTCCGGAACCGCCTTTATAAGAATGTACTGCAATTGTCAATGCCATATCCCTATCCCTTCAATATTGTAAAGTTTCAATTAGATAAATGATTAAACTTGTATATAAAATAATTCAAAGTAATAATTGACTAGTAATAAAGTTTACTTTACTTAAAATGATCTTATATATACCACATTTCAACTCAATAATCAGATTGCTTAACTTGTTTACTTACCCAGCCCTTCGCCAATACTAAAATATACTTTCCTACCATTCCTGCTCTTTGCAACATGACCCATTCGTACCAATTGGTTCAAATAATTGCTTTCAACCGCTCTCTCTTTATTGGTTTTCTCCGCAAGCTCGTCCGCTGTAGCCGAACCCAGCTCAAAAAGGGCTGTTGCAGTCGTACGTAAATGGTCTGGCAAAGTGAGCAATGTCATAACATCCAGAACATCTAAGATACCATCATCCGGTTCGTTATCAGATGATCCCTGGATAAGGATACGATCCAGTTTGCCACTGATCTCACGAAGGAGCCTGATCATTTCTTCAGTTGATGAATTATCGGTCATATGATCCCGCCAATATTATTATTGGATAGCATATATAGAATAAAGGAACAATTATACCAATCACGACATCCTTTAATATAAATGTATTGAAGGCTTACAGTAATACAACAGATTAAAAAAAAACAAAATAAATGAAAGATATTAGCAATTCTTCATATCATTTTTGACATATATACACCATCGCGATAATATCCAAACTTGCGATAATACTGCCTTACACCAATGCCACTGATAATAGAGATCTTTGAGTAACCTGCCTCTTTTGCCAGAAGTTCTGCGTTCCCCAACAGTTCAGCACCATAGCCCTTATGCTGCCAGTCCATACCCTCAGCACCTTTGCCCACCGGGACCATAGAACCATACACATGAAGCTCCCTTACCAGTGCAGCATCCTGCAATTCCTCCCTGTGAGGTGTATTCGGGAACCGAAGACGTAAGAAACCTATCAGAATATCAGTACTTATATCCTCGAACGAAAGGAAATGTTCCTTTCCGCCACAGGAATCATAGGTATCGATGGTAAGCTCTATACTATCAACATCAGGTTCATTCCCTTTGAGGACATTATGACCGACTTCCCTGCAACGGATACACTTACACTTAACACCCCTTGACTCAAGACGTTCCTTCGCAAGCTGTCTGACATTGCTTTTTTTCACACCTGCGAATATCTGCGGGGACGGGATATCCCTCTGTATACGCTGCATACGGACCCACTTAGGCAGAATTGCCTTGATATCCGCCAGAAGCTCGATGGCATCCTCATCATCAAGAGCCTCATATTCCCCTCTCGCCCACATATCATAGAGTTCAGTACCTTCCGTCACCAGTGTAGGATATACCTTTAGATAGTCCGGCATGAAATTACTATCAGAGAACAGCTTTTTGAATCCCCGAAGGTCCCTTGCAGAGTCCATCCCCGGAAGATGAGGCATCATATGGAAACCTACCTTCAGTGCACTATCACGTAGCACCCGGTTCGAATCCACCGAGTCCTGAACACTATGCCCCCTCCGCATCCTCTCAAGCACGAAATCATATACACTTTGCACACCGATCTCGACCTTGGTAGCACCCAGCTTAAGCATCCGGTCCACATGATCAGTATTTGTCCAATCCGGTCTTGTCTCAAAGGTTATACCAGTATTACGGACCATAGCGGTCTCGTTCGCCTTCTGGACATCTTCGACCGTCACATAAGGAACAGTATCCCCGATAACTTTTACATCTTCACGCCACTGAGTACCGGAAAAATCGTTCATGGCCTCAAGGCATCTCTTAGTGTACCATTCCTGATAATCGATAGCACGTGAAGAGAACGTACCACCCATGACAATAAGCTCTGCCTTGTCCACATCATGACCTATATGCTTTAACTGGGAAAGGCGGCCAGAAACAATGCGATAAGGATCGTACTCATATTGCATCGCCCTCATTGTGGCAGGTTCCCTGCCCATATAGCTTTGAGGAGAATTAAAAGAGGATTTCGGGCCCCCAGGACAGGGTATACAGATCCCATGAGGACATTCACAGGGAGAGGTCATTGCCGCTATGACCGCCACTCCCGAGATAGTCCGAACAGGCTTTCGGCGGAGAAGATCACGAACGAGCTTCTGCTCTTCATCCGTCCCCACCCTGATAATATCAGGATGTTTAGGAAGAGTGGACAACCTGAACTCCTTGCTGACAACCTTCTTCGCTTTGGTCAATTGCTTCTCGTCAGAGATCTCACCGTCAAGCACCATGTCCAGCAACTTTCGGCATGCGACCCTGAAATTATCATTAACTTCCGATGTCATATTCAAAACCAGATTCAATAAAGTTCCAGGACCAACTTCTCCAGATGGATCCGTGGATTCGCACTGTCGATGACCATGGCATCCGTGTCCGCGATCCTGCAGATAGCCCTTGCGACCCCATCCTCGCCCCTACCGGAGCCCACTACCACAGAATGTAACTGCTGCAACACCTCGCCCCCTGTAAAACCTTCTTCGATAAGAAGCGTATCTATCAGTTTTCGTGCATTCAGTATATCATGCTCAATAGCAGCATTATGAAGCTCGGTCACATTTTTGGACACATCCACTAACGCTTCCTCATAAAGGATATCCCCTGTGATGGTTTTTCCAGGATGGTTCATGACCGCGAACTGAAGTGTAAGAAGGGCTTTGGAAACATTACCCCCTGCATAATAAAGCAGAGCATCGTACCCATCATCCGATATAGAGATACCTTCCTTCTCTGCCACCGAGATCACAAATGCCCGGAGTGCATCGTCCGGCACATAAGTAAAGAACAGCTCCAGCCCTCTGGAACGCAAAGGAGCTATCAGTTTTGAAGGTTGCGTGGTGGATAATATGAACCTGCAGGTCCTGGTATATTTTTCCATCATGCGCCTTAAAGCGTGTTGGGCACTCGTTTCCAGAGATTCAACATTGTCGATGAATATTATCTTATAATCTGCATCTAATGAGCCCATGCCTGCAAATTCATTTATGACTTCCTTGAATATGGAAATAACACTGGAATATATCTTTTTGGGGTCATCGGTACCTATAATGTGAACAAAACGCTTATCCCTCACAAGATAGCGTTTCCCCTGATCAAAGAAATCAGAACCATTGAAGTAAGTGAAATTGTTCTCATAGTATTCCCCATAGAGCTCGTATGCCAAAGCGAACGCTGTGGAAGACTTGCCGGAATTCACCGGCCCATGAAAAACAAGATGCGGGAGGTTGCCCGAATCCACAAGCCGGACGAGAGAATTCACAGACTCCCCGTTCCCCACAATATCCTCAAGCTTCTGAGGCCGGTATTTTACAGTCCATAGATCCTTCATTGAACAACCTCCAAACAACCATCACTCTGCTTTGTCAAGGACCACTTTGATCACTTTGCCATATACAGGCCTTGCAATAAGCACACCGATAAGCACACCAACTATTGTAGTGATAGCAAATCCCCTGAGAGCACCGAATCCCATGACCACCAGAGGTGACATGGCAATTGTCGTTGTCGCTGCAGCTGCAAATATAATAGCAAATGCCTTGGAGATCCTTTCCATATAGACCTTGGTGGATGGAAGCTTGCCTTCATACAGAACTTCATCCGTGATGATCACAAGATGGTCGATACCCGTACCGATAGCCGCAATAATACCAGCTATTGCCGGAAGGTCAAGCTGCCAGTTGATAGCACCGGCAAAACCGAGTATTATTATGACCTCACAGAGAGATGTTCCCACCATAGGCAACAAGATCTCCTTTTGATGGTATCTCCTGAACACCACTGCAGCCACTGCCAACAATGCGAAAAGCCCTGCTAAAGCCACCTGCCTCTTGAACTGATCACCTAATGCTGCATCCACCTGACCGGAGCCCATAAGCACGACATTAACAGGCAACGCACCTGCACGCAAATGTATCTGAAGCTGATCTGCCTGAGTTTTACCATCCTCATCGGCACCCGTAGAAGCCTGCCAGGAATAGATAGGGTGTTCGTTCAGTGCTGAAGCCGCGGAATAGCTCAATGGAGCACCATATACCTCATTGTCATCCAGATACATGTAGAGCAGATGGGAATTAGGATCAGCGATAGCCCCGGTCTCAATGGCAATCTTCTGCAAAGCAAAAGCACCGTCCTCATCGAGAGTGAAAGGAGTGTTCCAGTGACCATCCACCTGAGTGACAATACCCACCTTTTCTATAGAATCACCATAAAGTACATGCACACTTTCATTTCCAGTGGTTTGCATGCGTATCTCGAACTTGCCTGGCTTCTCTACGATCTCCTTTGCCGTAGTAAGATCAGTACCTGCAAAATCGATCAGTATATACTCCTCGCCAACCGTACGCACAGGTATATCCTTAAGACCAAGGGAATTCAGCTTTTCACTAAGGATATCACGCGTCATGTCCCGGGTCTCTGTCCTGACACCTTCCCTGAATATCACATCCCCGTCACTTCCCGTAAGAACATTGCCCCCAACCGGAACCATCAATGTCTGCAATTCTTCCAGAGAGACAGCTGTACGGATCTCGTACTCAACACCATCCCCAACAAAAAGAGGAACAACCTCAGTATTGAGAGCCTTGGAAAGATATTGCATGATAAGGGTTTGTTTGTTAGTGGAAAGCACGATACTGCTTGTATCATCAGAATATGAGATATCGGATCCCCCAAGACCCAAAAGGTCCATCTGGAGGCCAGAGACATATGTACTGGTCGTGAAAGTGACAGTATTGCCATCATTGGAATATCCCTCCCCTTCATCCCCTGTAACACTTATGATCTCTATAGGAGCATCAATCGCAGACTCCACTATTTCGGTCACCAGCATTGAGATGTCGGCATCCAGTTGAGTAACGGCACCCTGCAACTTGATCTGTATCCATGAACCGCCTTCAAGATCAAGACCATAATTAAGATCAGTGTTCAGACCCTCCTCAGCAGAGTAGCCCGGACCTATCATCACAACAGAGAGAACTACAGCCGCGATCAATAACCAGACACGTATATCATTCTTCAATCCTTTCGGAACTTCCTCTTCTCTCATGCCCTTCTCCTCCTTGGAGTACTGCGGCGAACATGCCACCTCAGAATACCAGTGTTAAGTAGCCACGTATTCATCAGATCGGCAGCCAGTCCAAATATAAGGACTATCGCAATGTCGGAAAGCAGATTTATCTGTGAAACAGAAGAGGTCACCAGATAAGAGAAAGTGGAAACAATATACATCACTACCAACGCAGCAAGCGTTGTAGTGGTCATGGTGATACCGGTATGCATCGCACGCCCGATGTTCTCATCAGGACTGCCCCTTCTCTTAAGGACACGAGTGGTCAGCAATATATCACTGTCTACCGAATAACCGATCAGCATCAACAGTGCTGCAACGGTTCCAAGGGACAGCTCGATCCCTACAAGGTTCATAAAACCAATAGCTATGGCAATATCTGAGAATGCGGAGAGCACCACAGCAAGTGATGGTACCGCCGTTCTGAAAATAAGGAACACAACAAGGGCCATACCTATGAACGAAAGACAAAGAGCTATCAAAGCCTGTGTCTGCAATTCCTTACCGTACAATGCACCTATCTGTTTTATCTCCACACTGCTATACTTGGAAGTTATTGCCTTTTCAAGCTCAGACTGAGATTCGCCATCCATCGGGCCGAACTGTAGAATAGCACGGTCTCCGGTCTTACGGGCATCGACAAGGGAATGAGCTGAATATGCAAGCTCAAGGACTTCTGCAGATTCCTGCGTCTCAAAAGCGATCATCGTTCCGCCTTCAAATTCCATCCCAAGCTTCACCGGTGCTCCGGTCGTTGCAAATACGAATCCCGAAACTAAAAGGGAAAGCACCAACACTGCAAGTGGGATCGCGATCAATTTCTTATCATCGCAACTCCGTACAAAAGAGTCAAGATACTCTGTTAAAATGGCTGCCATTCTTAATGCTCCATTATCAAAAATATGTCACAATATAATAATCGATACTATTCTCAGAATCATACACTACAACTTATATATACTACTTGCTATTTTCATTTAACACATGACTGAAAGACCTTCCATAGATGAATATTTCCTGGAGATAGCATCAGTTGTCTCAAAACGTTCCACCTGCCTGAGGAACAAGGTCGGTGCCGTCATCGTAAGGAACAAGAGAATTCTTTCGACCGGCTACAACGGCGCACCAAGCAATATGGAACATTGTCTTGAGATCGGCTGCATAAGACAGCAGAACAATATCGCATCAGGAACCCGCCATGAGAAATGTAGGGCAGTACATGCGGAACAGAACGCCATCATACAGGCAGCCCTTCACGGAGTAGGCATAGGAGGCGCAACAGTGTACTGTACCCACCAGCCATGCATCCTTTGTGCAAAGATGATAATCAATTCCAATATAACCAAGGTAGTATACAGCACTTCATACCCTGACACCGACACTCAGGAATTCTTCGACGCAGCAGGTGTTGAGATGGTGTACATTCCATCTCAGGAATGACGAAGACACTTCAACCCTTTTCTAATAATATCCTCGCCTTCCCGGCGATACATTTCTTTTACAGATACATCATCACTACTGTAAAGGTCAAGCCCCCGTACAATGACCACAGGAGTTCCACCTGCAGCCTCACCCATCAACAGGTTCGCAGCCGAAGCAACCTCATCAGCCACCGCTTCCTCGGTTATCTCAAGCACTTTCCCGAAAAGGTCCTTCTCACCCCTCCAGTCCTTGATAGGGTGGACACCATAGACACCGACCGCAACACCAGTTTGCCCGATCTTAAAGGACCGGCCATTCGTATCAGTGATAATTACGCTGACATCCTTGCCGCATAGCTCAGCAACATGCATTCCAATGGCCTTTGCAGACCCATCCGGATCATGCGGCATCTCCAGGAAATACTTATCCCCCACATTGGAATCATCAATACCAGCGTTTATACTTACATGACCGTTAAGGTTCTCAACAAGCAGAACCGGGAATTCAACGATCTGTTCGACACTGTTGTCAAGTACCACCTGTACAAGCGCAGGATCGGTACCACACTTCTTCGCCATTGCAACAGCACGTTCGGAGGGAATTATCGCACCCTTAAGAACAGTTGCTGCCTCTGATTTTGCAACGATAGTAGATGCAATGACGACCACATCATGCGACTCAAGTTGTGTTCGCTCACATATCATAGCCGCAATATTGTCGCCTTCTTTGATAAGCGGCAGATCATCCACAGTAAAAAGTTCCATCTTCAAAATGTTACCTCGATCAAGATTGTATCGAAAATAATAATAACATGGTAAATAATACTATCCACATAAACGCTATTGCGGCGATGATGAGAGTTACCCCGACCGAGCAAAATATGACGATAAACTCTGACTGATGCCGCAAACTATCATCGGTGGGTAAAAAAGAGAGGAAGATCGATCACTCGATCATGATCTTCGTTTTTTCTTCAGCTTTTGTCTTTGGAAGCGTTATGGTCAATACACCATTTTCCAACTTTGCTTTTGCGCCTTCATCCGAGACCACGGATGGAAGAACAGCAGATCTTGAGAAGCTACTATATGTGCGCTCTTTTTGGACGTAACCTTCCTTTTCAGACTCACTTTCCTTCTTGCACTCTGCATGGATCTCAAGAACATCATCCCTCACACTTATCTCAACATCCTTTTTATCGATTCCCGGAAGATCGGTCGTAACGATAACGTCATTATCTTCTTCCTTGATGTCCATCAGAGGTGCCCTTGTTTTACCTTCGAACCATCCCCCGAAAGGAGAAACTTCTCTGAATAACTGATTGAGGTGTTCCTGTGTCTGCCTGATCTCATCAAACGGATCCCAGCGTGAAACATCAGAGGGACCCCTACGTGCTAAACCGAATTTCATATATATACCACTCCCATAATATTTATGCAATAAAAAATAGCACAGGCGAGAATAAAAGGATGACGGTGTAAAAAAATGATGTGTTGAAAGGATGGAGCAAGAGGCGATTTATGCCTGCTTTGCCCGCTCCATCATGAGCTGAACGAGGTCACAACCCCGCACAATTCCAAGAGAACCTTTTTTCATAGCATCCTCATCGAAACTCTCCACATCGTCGACCTCATTCTCAAGTGTGGAATACATCACGAAAGGAACCGGTTCCGAAGTGTGCGTCCTGAGAGCTATGGGGGTCGGATGGTCAGGAAGAACAACTATAGTGTAATCCTCATCACTTTCTTTTGCAGCACGAAGGACCGTACCCACGACCTTCTCATCGAAATCTTCGACCGCCTGCAACTTAGCTTCAAGATTGCCCATATGCCCTGCCTCATCCGGAGCTTCAACATGGACCACGACAAAGTCCTTATCTTTCAACGATGCCATGGCAAATTCCGCTTTACCCACATAATTGGTATCAAGATATCCGGTAGCTCCGGGAACTTCAATTACATCGAGACCCGCATATATCCCAAGTCCCATGATAAGGTCCACCGCTGAAATGACCGACCCTGTAAGTCCGTAAAGCTCCTCGAACGTACGGAAGCTCGGTGCATAACCCTGCCCCCAGAACCACACGCAATTTCCAGGATTCTTACCCTCTGAGACCCTTTTCTCATTTACGGAATGCCCTTCCAGTATCGGGATGGAGTCCTCGATAAGCTTTCCAAGTATATCACTGCCTTCCCCTTTCGGCATATGATCGTCCTTTTTCCCATCGATAACATCATGAGGAGGAGTACAATCCGCATTTGCCCCAAGGCCATTGGATGCAACAAGGAGATGACGGTAGCTGATACCCGGATAGAATTTCAATTCCTCACTTCCAAGCTCATCATCCACAGCTTCGATAAGCTCCTTTGCTTCCTCACTTGTGATATGACCGGCACTGTGGTCTGCAATAAGGCCATCCTTGACAGTGATAAGATTACACCTGAAAGCCACATCGCTCGCCTCCAATGGAATACCCATGCTTGCAGCTTCAAGGGGAGCACGTCCCGAATAATACAAAGCTGGATCATAACCCATAACAGACATGTTAGCAACATCGCTTCCCGGAGGATAGCCCTCAGGAACATTTATCGCAAGACCCGCAAGACCGTTCTTTGTCATCTGGTCCATGTTCGGAGTGTTTGCTTTCTGTAGGACCGTCCTGCCACCCAACTCTTCCAGCGGATGATCGGCCATCCCATCACCAATGAGAATAATATATTTCAATTATACACCTCTTTTTCATAATAAAAGCCAAAACGACCAAATGAATGTGTCGATAAAGATATAAACCCAATGTTCCCTTTTTTAGCAATGTTAAAATATCTTCGTGAATGGTGAGGTTTAATGAAATATATACATTTTGTAATCATAGGATTTTTTGCCATGCTGTTTGCAATAACCCCTGCAACAGCACTTGACCCGACCGAACCAATAATACACTATTCTGAAAGTGTGATAGATATTGGCACCAAACTTACATTTGACCAAGGATACACCCTGCATATCGTTGACATCAACGAGAACGAGGGAGATATCTGGGTAGAAGTATTGCATGATGGAAAAGTTGTCAAAGATGGAGAAGGGACCGGACAAGAAGATGACCCTTTCGAATACATATTGACCGTTGAAGCAGAAGATGCGGACGAAGAGGACAAGGACTACCTTGTGTTCCGAGTCACGCCAAAGGATATCGTTTCCAAAGACCCTGCCTCTGCAAAGATAAGGATAGAACAGTTCCGCAACCCTGAAGAGAATCTCAATGATCTTTTGATATATGACGATTCAAGGTCGGCCAATGTAGGAGAAGAACTAGATCTGGAAGAAGGATTCTCACTAAAAGCATCCAACTATGACGACGAGGAAGAGACCATCACCATAACACTGGAAAAGAACGGTCACCTCGTCAAAGAGATGAACGACATGGAAAAAGGTGAGATATTCAGCCATTACAAGACAGTTGACGGAGAGATAACAACAATTGTAATTGCGAACATATACGAGTTCTTTGATAGCAGCGAAACTATCGTTTTCCTGAAAGAGGTTTCACAAAGAGAGGATGTCATAATAGAAAATAATGTGGAAATAACGATAGATGTGATCCAAAAAGAAAAACTCGCCATAATCCACTATGAACTTGACAATGATGTATCCGAAATAAAGGTATATGTGGATGATGAGCTGATAGATACCCGCAAAGAAGTAGATGAAGGAAAATACCCAGCGGTCGCAGAAGAAATGGATACAGGAACACATGAGGTAACCATAACCATTGTTTCTGAAGATGGCTCCGTATCTTCAGAGGATAGCTCATTCACTATAGAGAAAAGTAACTCCATAACAGAGACAATAAAAGAGACGAGCTTAGACGTAGAGAACACGACTAAACTCAATGAAGTAATAGAAGACAGCGAGAATATAACTGATGCTGTATCAGAGGTCATTTCAGATTCTGCCGATGATGTAAAAGGATCAAGCGGTTTCAGCTATGTCGTTGTTGCAATACTGATCGCGCTTACCGCATTCTTCTTAAAAAGGGAATTCAGCTGATTCCCTTTTTCACATTGGAAACAATGCCATGATACTGTCGTTCATAATCTTTATATTACACTGCTGTCCTTATAGCCACATTCAAATCAAGCTCAATTTACAAATGTGATCATCTATGAGATATGTAATGAAATTCGGCGGAACATCCATTGCAGATGGAAAGAAGATACGCCATGTTGCACAACTTTTGATAAGCTATAAAGAGGCAGGCAACCAGGTCGTAGCTATCACTTCAGCACTCGGCGGTGTTACTGATGGGCTTCTTACAAACGCAGCGGAAGCATCACAAAAAGGCAAGGTCTCCCAGGTAAAGGAGTTCATGACAGATCTTGCAAAGAAGCACTATGATGCGATCAGTGATGCCATCGATAATGAAAGGATCGCGGATGAGGTTATTGAGACCATCGACATCCGCATCGATGAACTTGAAAAGGCCCTTATAGGCATCTGTTACCTTGGAGAACTGACCCCGCGTTCCATAGATTATATCTCATCCTACGGAGAACGTCTGGCAGTCCCTATAATCAGCGGTTCGATACGTTCCCTGGGCACAGATTCAAAACCATTTACCGGCGGAGAGGCAGGCATCAGCACTACAGATGACTACGGAAACGCCAGACCTCTGGAAAAAAGCTATGCACAGATAAAGGAAACTATCGAGCCCCTTCTGGAGAATTCAATTCCGGTGGTCACAGGTTTCATTGCAGAGGACGAGAATGGCATCATAACCACCCTCGGACGCGGAGGTTCCGATTTTACTGCATCCCTGGTCGGTGCTGCGATCCAGGCAGATGAGATATGGTTATGGAAAGAGGTTCACGGAATCATGACCACTGACCCGAAAATAGTACCGGAAGCATCCACGATATCACAGATATCATACATCGAAGCAATGGAACTATCATATTTCGGTGCCAAGGTACTTCATCCAAGGGCCATAGAGCCTGCTATCATCCATGGCATACCGGTACGTGTAAAGAACACGTTTGACACACAGTTCCCCGGAACCCTCATCGTTGCAGACCAGAATTGCAGTGAAGAGGTAGCAAAAGCAGTGACACTGATAAGAAAGGTAGCAGCCATCAACATATGTGGTGCAGGCATGGTAGGTGCCATTGGTACTGCTGCAAAGATCTTTACCACCCTTGCTAATGCCGGAGTTAACATCATCATGATCAGCCAGAGCTCATCTGAAGCGAACATGTCACTGATCATTGAACAGTCCCATCTTAAAAGGGCCGTCAAAGCTCTGGAGCATGCATTCAATGAAGGTGTTGTCGGAGAGGTCGCATACGATGAAGATGTCTGTGTGGTCGCTGTGGTAGGTGCCGGGATGGACGGCAGCCCAGGAGTTGCAGGGAAGATCTTTGGTGCTCTCGGGAAAGGAAAGATCAACGTAATTATGATAAGCCAGGGTTCATCCCAGCACAACATTTCATTTGTAGTAAAGGAAGAAGATGCAGAAGAAGCGGTGAAAGTTCTGCATCGTGAGTTCGGTCTCGGAAAAAAGAACGGATGCAACTAAAAAGAGGGAATTAAATGAACGAGAAACATCTTACATATGCAGATTCTGGTGTCGACATCGAGAAAGAGGAATCGACAATCAAGGCACTTACAAATGGAATGACCTACAAACGCGAAGGTCTCGGTGCCCCCCTTACAAGCATCGGTCACTACGCAGGACTTATCGATTTCGGCGAATATGCGCTTGCAATGGCAACCGATGGTGTCGGTTCAAAGGTGCTCATAGCAAATGAGATGAAGCGCTGGAACACTGTAGGCATCGATTGCATCGCAATGAACGTCAACGACCTTCTTGCCATCGGTGCAGAACCTATAAGTTTTGTCGATTATCTCGCCCTTGAGAAACACTCTGATGACTTTGCAAGCCAGATAGGTGAAGGACTTGTCAGGGGTGCAGAGATCTCAAGAATGAGCATCGTAGGCGGCGAAACTGCAACCCTGCCGGAGATTGTGAACGGGTTCGACCTTGCTGGCACATGTCTTGGAATGGTCAAGAAAGATGAAGTGATCACCGGCGAGAAAGTTCAGCTTGGAGATGTACTGGTGGGAATTCCTAGCGATGGGGTTCACAGTAACGGTTACACCCTTGTGAGAAATATAATCAAGGAATCAGGACATTCCTATCATGAAGATTTCCCTTACGATACAGAGACCACAATAGGGGACGAGCTTCTCATCCCGACCCGCATTTACATGGAAGTCCTTGATGTGATAAAAGAATGTGACGTTCACGGACTCGCGCACATTACAGGAAGCGGACTTTTGAAACTTAAAAGGGTCACAGACCTTGGTTTTGACTTCACTGCCCCCATAGAGCCAGGAAACATATTCAAGTTCCTGCAGGAAGAAGGCAATGTGGATGAACTTGAGATGTACCGCACATTCAACATGGGAATGGGATTCCTCATTATTCTACCTGAAGCAGATGCTGAAAAGGCTGCAGAGATGACAGGTGGAAAGATAGTCGGAAAGATAGTTGAAAGCGGCATTCGTGTACGCGATCTTGAGATAGTGTGAAATATGGCCTGTATAAACGATATTCCCTATGAGATCCTCCTCAAAGGAGCCACACCCCAGGAATGTGAAGACTTCATCAAGAAAGAATGCGATGAGGTCTATCACGTCAAAGGCGGTTACAAATTACATGGGATCATGCTCCGCGGAGGAAACTCCATACCCATAGGGATAAAGGGAGACGACCTGATATTCCAGTTCATAAAACCATGCAGTGGCCTATACATCCTTAGATATCCTGACGCAAAGGAAGATATCGAACAGCTACGCGATAGCCAGAAATGATCATATCTTCGATCGTTTTGCTTTTTCACTGATATATTTTAGGAATGCTGACGAAGGGAACTCATGGATGGTCGTGGCTATCACCAGCCCATCCCCTATTTCCTTTATTACCAGGACCGCATTTCCTTCACTGTTCTCTATTATGACATTCCCATCAGTCTCTGAATAATAGCCATCACATTCCACGCTTTCCTGAACATCTGCAATACAGGACACCTCGTGGGACGACACCTGCACCAGTCCGACCTCCCCGTGCTTTTCTATATAGGTAAGTTTCATGGGCAACCAATCGTGCCCATATTCAGGCATAAGTGCACCGAACACCACAAGAATACCCCCGGAGCGAACAAATCTCTCAAAGGACCTAGCATTATTCTCTATACCCGGACATATCTTAGTGTATGCAGGATTTGCAAATCCTGTAGGTATGACCACACACTTACAGGGAGGAAGAAAAGGCGTTCCGACAGAAGTCGAAAGAACACGCTGACATTTAAGACCGTTCTCTGTAAAGAGCTTCTCAAAAAGTAAAGGATCGTCCCAAAGTAGCATCACATCTGTCATGAGAAGAACTTATCATGAATCGATTTAACATTTATGGAACTTTGAACTAAAACAAATAAACAAGCGAAGAAAAAAAAGGATAAGTGAGAGTATGAACTCTCACACTGTATTGAGATATCTTTCGATCTCCCAAGGATGTACCTGAATACGATAGGAATCCCATTCAGCCTTTGCGAGACTCAAGACACTATTGATCACATGAGTACCGAGTGCTTCTATTAAGAGCTCATCTTCTGCCAGATACTTTGCAGAATCATTAAGTGTTGATGGAAGGGTTTCGATACCAAAGTCCTTGAGACCTTTATCACTGAGCTCAAAGATGTTCTCTTCTCTGTTATCCCCTGGATCGATCTTGTTCCTTATACCATCAAGACCTGCTGCAAGAACGGCAGCGAAAGTGATGTAAGGGTTGCATGATGGGTCAGGGCTTCTAAGCTCTACACGAGTACCCTTGCCCCTTGCCGCAGGGATACGGATAAGAGAGCTTCTGTTGGCACCAGACCATGCGATGTAGACCGGAGCTTCATATCCAGGAACAAGGCGCTTGTAGGAGTTTACAAGTGGATTGGAAATTGCGGTTATAGCTTTTACGTGTTTGAGAAGACCACCGATAAAGTAGCGTGCTTCATCACTTATCTGCATATCACCATCAGCATCATAGAATATATTCTCGCCATTCTTTGAAAGGGAGAGGTTCACATGCATACCGGAGCCGTTCTCACCAAAGATCGGTTTTGGCATGAAAGTTGCGTGCAATCCGTTGAGCTTCGCGATGGTACGGGTAACATACTTGAAGGTCGTTACGTTGTCAGCGGTTGTAAGGGCATCGCCATACTTGAAATCGATTTCATGCTGACCAAATGCAACTTCGTGGTGTGAAGCTTCGATATCAAATCCAAGGTCCATGAGCGTCAATACGATATCACGACGGATATCCTCTGCAAGGTCTGCCGGTGCAAACTCGAAATACCTGCCAAAGTCGTGAGGAATAGTTGTTGCTTTTCCATCCTGTTTCTCGAAAAGGAAGAACTCGAGTTCAGGGCCCACATTAAGTGAGAATCCCATTTCTTCCGCCTCTTTGATGACCTTTTTGAGTGCGTAGCGTGGATCCCCTACAAAAGGAGTTCCGTCAGGAAGATGGATATCACAGATCATCCTTGCAACGACACCCTTCTTCTGGTTCCATGGAAGGATGGCAAAGGAAGAAACATCCGGTTTTAGAACCATATCAGACTCATTGATACGAACAAACCCTTCAATAGAAGAACCATCGAAGGATATCCCTACACTAAGAGCCTTTTCGATCTGTGTTACAGGAATTTCCACGTCTTTCACGACACCCTGAATGTCCGTGAACTGTAACCTTATGAACTTAACATTGTTACTCTCAATTGCTTTGAGAACATCTTCTTTAGTATTGATATTCATTGCATCACCCACATCATGGATCGTTTTGTGCTGTTTTGATATAGAGTATAATAAGATATTATGCTCTAAAACTTGCCTTTCTATATATATTCTTTTGTTAGAAGAGTAGAAGAGATAAGAAAAAGGGGAACTGAGGATTCTCTTTGAGGGGACGAAATATTTTCGTTTTTATGAATCCAAGATCAAGTTTTGACGGTTGGAACCCTTCAGTTGCCCTTTATCAGAGGATATTCGATATTGTAAGGGATGAGATATATAATCATTGGTGATCAATATTCATGCCAAAACAATATCTTTTTTATTTAAACAAATCTAATGCCAACATCATGCATCTTGTTGCGTATGGCGATATTGATCACCAATGGTGTCAGAGATTCGACCATTCCGGAAGTCTCAAGTGGACCGATATCTAAAGGTCGCATGTTAGAGATATCATTTACAAGTCCGAACACTATTTTCTTCGAATGCATGCAGTTACCACATACCGCAATATCATAATCAAGTTCAATATCAAGGTCTGCAAGTTTCTTTGCAGGAACATTGTGGAATGCGGATACAACTTCAATATCAGATGGTAAAAGTGCTTCGATCTCTGCTGCAGCACTGCCGGCTGCGGGAGTTGTGTAACAGAAGTAATCAGCATTATACTCGGACTTGGAAGCATCGATTGTAATATTTCCATTAACGGTTGGATCCGGCTGTATGTAACAGCGGTCCTTTCCCATAGGAACTACAACTGAAACCACAACCTGGTCCTTGAGGACAGGTGTTATGAGCTCGATCACAGAAGGAACCTGGTCATAACGAATTGCAATGATTATTACATCTGCAACTGCTGCTGCGGATCTGTTGTCCATACCTTCGATCTTGGAATCAAAACCCCTTTCATTCAGGATACGAGTATATTCTTCTGCGACTGTAATAGCTTTCTCAGAATTTCTGGAACCTATCACCACATCATGCATCTGACCCCAGCGCAGGGCAAAGCCTCTACCAATATTGCCAGTTCCACCAAGGATTGCGATCTTCATAATGACCTCTAATCTCCCAAGTTAGTTATATCTTTTTTGATAAGTAGAATGCGATATCCAATGACGAACATTTAGAATTATTGAATATAATACAAATGTTGTAGGACATCACAGGTCTAAAAAGGGAGAAGATTACCCCCTCCCTTCAAACCAAGAGTTATTTTTCGAAAATGTCTACAATGCTTAGTATAACCATCCGCGGTCTGACATTGCTTCAACTACACGGTTGACAGCTACGACATATGCTGCAGTTCTCATGTTGACATTGTATTGCTTGGAAGCTTCGAGAACAGCGTGGTATGCGTTGGTCATCTTTGCGTCAAGTCTGTTGTGGACCCTCTCTATGCTCCAGCGGTACATGTAGAAGTTCTGCACCATCTCGAAGTAAGATACTGTCACACCGCCACCATTACAGAGGAAGTCAGGAATGAGGTGTACGCCTTTCTGGAAAAGCATCTCATCTGCTTCCGGAGTGGTTGGACCATTTGCAAGTTCTGCAACGATCTTTGCTTTGATCTTATCTGCATTCTCGTGTGTGATGACGTGCTCAAGAGCTGCTGGGATAAGTATATCGACATCAAGCTCAAGGATATCTTCGTTGGAGATAGGCTCTGTGCCTGCGAGACCAACAACTGAACCGGTTGCCTTCTTGTGCTCCTGTGCTGCTTCTGCGCTGATACCGTTCATGTTGACGGCTCCGCCGCGGCTGTCACTTACAGCAACGACCTTGCATCCGAAGAGCTCTTCACAGAGAGTTCCAGCGAAATAACCTGCATTACCGTATCCCTGAATTGCGACAGTTGCGTCCTTAAGGTCAAGGCCGATCTCTACTGCTGCTTCACGGACTGCGTAAAGACCACCACGTGCTGTAGCGTCGCCACGACCGAGGGAACCACCAATGCTGAGTGGCTTACCGGTGATGACACCAGCCTGGTTCTTGCCTGCGAACTTGGAGAACTCGTCCATCATCCATGCCATCATCTGTGGATTGGTGTAGACATCAGGAGCAGGTATGTCCTTGTCAGGACCGACGATCATTGAGATGCTTGAAATGAACTTCCTTGAAAGGCGCTCAAGTTCACCCTGGGACATTTCCTTAGGGTTGCAGATAACTCCACCCTTACCTCCACCGAGGGGGATGTCCATAACTGCACATTTCCATGTCATCCATGCTGCAAGTGCCTTGACAGTGTCAACGGTCTCGTCTGGGTGGAAGCGGATACCACCTTTTGTTGGACCTTTTGCATCATTGTACTGTACCCTGAATCCCTGGAAGACCTTGATGCTTCCATCGTCCATGCGGACAGGAAGGGATACATGCATTTCCCTCATTGGGTTCTTCAGGATATCATGGATGCCCTCATCGAGCTCAAGGATATCTGCGCACTTCTGTAACTGCTTTCTTGCATTCTCAAATGGGTTTTGTTCTGCCATTATTTTACCTCACGTTTAGTTTTTTAAATTGTAATAGGCACATATAAAAAAACTTATGCAACCATAATCTTTTTTATTAATATATAGTCATTTTTGCCACCAAGACTGTAACCATTACATCCCGTGGCTTGACAAGGATACTTATTACCGCTATCTAGTATAAGTAAATTGCGTTCCTGCGAACATATGAAAAAATAATATAAATAGAGGAAAACGTCCTATAGCGCTTTATTTTAATAGTCACGTCTTAGAATTACCACCAATTCATCTGAACAGGGCATCCTTTCCCCGACCTTCCAATTACCGGCCTTACATCATAGCCAACATCAAAGAATCCCACAGTGGAAAACCGAGTGTCCAGAACTCCACAACTCCACAACTTGCACCGACACGCCCATCCCTTCGATGCCCCACAGAACCGGGATCTACTATCCTGACACCCCCAACCCCCAGACACAGCCGGTCAGGGGGAATGGAAAGCACCGAATCCAGAGCTTCAAGATTACTGCGTGTATCAGAAAAAAGAAGTAGTTCCAGAAAGGAAATGAAAGCTAACACATAATATAACAGCTATTTGAAGCCTTTTTGCAAACCATTTTGCGTAATACCATACGACCAGAGTACGATAACAAAAGAACAACACATGAAAATTAGACACAGACAAAACGTTATCTTTATATCATCCTACCATGTACTGTACTCTGGCGCATTGTAAGGTCCTTGCATGAGAATATGGCAGAGCCTTTCTGTGATTGTATAGACAACCTCAATGCGGCACATACGATAATGCAATATAAGCCTGACACGAGGGAAACCGGAAGGGACAGCGGGAATCCCAATAGGATGAACTTTCGGAGTTAGTGGGCCAGGTTACAGCATTATCGACATTTTCTAAACACACCTATCGAAGAGTTCTTACTATGGGCACATCTTTTGAAAAAGCTATCAAAGAAACAAAGGATGGTATCGCCATCGACCTGGAAGTTACCCCCGGGTCAAAGAAAGCCTGTTTTCCTGCAGGTTATAACCAGTGGCGGGAACGTATCGAAATCAAACTTACGTCCGCAGCACAGAAAGGGAAGGCCAACGGACAGCTTATAGAGATCGTGGCAGACTTTTTTAACATCAGTTCAAGGGATATTGCAATCGTATCCGGTGCAAAAAGCTCAAAGAAGACAGTGATAATAAATGGAATTGCCCAAACCCAGGCTGTTTTGGCACTTGATAGTGTGTTGATGAAATAGTAAAGACGCTAGTCGATAAAAAGAAACCATTGGAGATATATAGGATTGTCTGTAGATACATGACAATGACACTAACACAAATTCTTAAAGATCCCAATAGTTTTTTTGAAGAGGAGATAAATACCGAAATTGAATTTAAAACTCCCATTCTGATAATGTTATTTATCGGAGCATTAGCTGCCATAAGTGCCATTATCACAGCCCAACAGATATGCGTATTATGCCAGAAGAACTTGCTGTTTTTGGGAGCGTTGGCATTGTACTCGGAGCCATAGGAGCAGTTGCTGGTACACTGATCGCGTGGGTAATATACACAATAATATTCTACCTGTTATCATCTGTTTTTGGTGGACAAGGGGATTTTAAAAGAACACTTGAATTCGTTGCATACGGATTTATACCAACCATTCTTAGCAGCTTACTAACTATTTATGTAATGTCAAGCGTTATTTCAATGGCAGATATGGCCGCACAAGACCCTGCACTTATAAAAGAGACCCTTCTTGCAGACCCGACAATGCAAATGGTCACCATAATAGGAATTATCATCAACCTCTGGAGTGCGAACATCTGGAGATATGGCCTGGTCCACGCAAGGAACATGACCGTAAAGAACGCAACAATAACAGTTATGATCCCAATCGGGATATCAATATTATTCAGCATAAAAAGCCTTATTGGGCTGTAAGTAAAAAAACCGATAATTAAGAATTATCGAATAATAGAAAAGTATTGAACAATTTTAAAAAAATAAGAGGGGGATCATGCCATATGATCCCTGACCATCTGAGCAGTACCCTCGCCATTGAAAGCCTTGATGAAAAGAAGGGTTTCAGCGTAACACATTGCATCAATTGCTTCCAGCGTATCCTCGCTCACTGAATAGATCCTGTCGAAGAACTCCTTGATAGAGAATTTGCTGAACTTGCCAAATAGCTCATTGTCGTTCTTTTCCGGAGCCTTTTCCTTGTAATTTGCAATTGTCCAGTCCCAGATATCCTTGTAGAGTTCCGGCTCATATACCTTGAAAATATCCCAGACTATGTTCTGGTAGAAGGTTGCCACATTGCCCTTTACAATATCACCATGCGGGAAATGATTGTGGATAAGGTCACGTGGAGTACCGGTGATCCCATGCTGTGCGATCCTTACATCGAGATCGTTGTCCTTCAGTGCCTGAGCTACTGCAATGGTCTGCTCGATATCTACAGATACCTGCTCGATGAGGTTGCCGTTAGCATCATAAGTGTTCCCATGAGCACTACCGTTAGCAATTGCCAGGAAGTGAGGATAAACACCGTTCTCGTTCAATGCCTTGATGAAAGTTGCAGCCTCCTCCGGCTGGGTCAGAACTCTGCCATTCTCATCTTCCCTTCCGATCTCGCCGACCTCGACCTCAAGACCATAATCCTTATCGCCCATACCCTCTTTGATGTATAACCCGATTTTTGTTGTTGCATCGATATTGTTCGCAAGTTCTTCACGCAGATTGCCACCCTGGAAATTGAACAGATGGGATGCGTCAATGGCAAAGGAAGTGTAACCAGCCGCGATCTGTGCATCGACAAGCTTTTTCGTAGCCTCGATATCTTCATCAGTACCCTTCTTGATACCGATATGATCCGCATGCAATGCCCACATATCGAACTCGAGCTCTTTTGCGGCATCTCTTGTGATCTTGGAGATCGCAGCAGGAGTCAGACCTGCATAGCCACCTTCCAGATTGCACTCAGATCTTGCCAGCTCAAGAATAAGCGGCGCATCCATTTCTTTTGCTGCTCGCATGATGCCTTTTGTCACAAGGGCTATACGAGGATTTGCAGTCATAATTATCGTGTTCTTATCAAGCAGGCTCTTAAACATAAATGAGCTTGGTATCGGTTCAAAACTGTTATTGGTCATGGGATTACCTTCAAAAGTTCATTAACGTATTTTTGCTATTAGATGTACCTTTCAATTATAATCATTTCTATAGACAAAATGAAACAATGCACATCAATGCACATCAATGCTCAGAAAAGGACAAAACCACAAACTCTAAATATTTAACTCCTAATCCATTAGAGTAAGAAATACGGAGGAAGGAAAATGGAAATGGCCGAACTATTGAAGCTGGAAGATAATCTTACAGCTATGGGTGCAAATGAACTGTATACCTATGCGACCGAAAAATATCCGGAAGTTCCGAACATGGGGCTGGGGAAGAAGAAACTGGTGGTTCGGAGAATACTGAACCATGAAAGGAACAAGATGAACGAAGAAGAGACTGCAGAGTAAACCTTACATTCCTTTTAACTTTTTTTACCATTATATCGTACGGTCAGAGGCCGAACATTGTCAGAAGGATTTTTGATATTACAAACTCGTATATCAAGATAAACAGTACACTGATAACTGCCAGGGCCACCAGTCCAACCGAGGTACAGGTGATCTTGTCCATACATTCTTGCGAACAACAGAATTTCATTAGCATCACGCCCCCATATTATGCTAAAGACATTACCATTTTAAAGAAAGAGTTGAAACTACATCAACGTTTGTGCGAGTGAAAAAATTCCACTTTGTACATAGAGGAGATAGAAAAAGGGAGAGCAGCTCATATCAGAGAAAAAGAAGAGAAGAAAGGAGCATTCGAGAATATCGAACATTCGGAATGCCTTTTAGCATCTCTCTTCAACCAGACTTGTACTAACACCCATCACACGAATACGTGTTTCAAGAGGATGTGCCCATCCATCAGGGATTATCTCCTGTTTCTCTATATCCACACTCACATGCTCGGGGTCCATACCTGCATCCATCATATACTGTATAATGGACTCCCTCCCGGTCTCCGAAGCATACTCGAGTGCTTCTTCATATTCATAGAAGCTCACACGTCCTTTTTCAGAGAATACATAGAACTCCCAGTCAGGTGCTGCCATTGATACCGGCCTCACAAGGAAATCCACCCTGCGAATACCTTTTGCTGCCAGTGCCCCTGTCGCATTCCCCACATTGGAATATTCAGGCACGATGATCTCTGCATCTAATATTGATTGCAGGTCATCAAGGTATGCAATTACAGGACCGCCTATGAGCACGACCGGAATATCCACCTTGAATTTCGTGGGGGACTCGATGTCGAATATCTTACGGATCTCCGCCTTTGGAATTCCTTCAAGGAAGAAAGACATAAGATCGGATGCCATGTTCTTTGCAAATTCCTGCTTTACAAATGATGCAAACTCAAACGCATCACGTTTACACAATGATCCAAGATATTTAGCACCGATCTCAGATGCTTCTACATTATGTTCAGCATAGTTCCCAAGAACATGAAGTGCATCAGTGGGAGTGAAACCTATTGTCTGTATCAGACGTTTCTGCAAAAGCAAGTCCAGATACTTTGAGGAAGGATATTTGTTCATCCTGCTACGCAGCTCTCTCATGGAAGTCGGCTCATCAGAGACCGATCTGAAAACATCCATTTCCTCTGGACTTATGCCTATCGGGTCATAGCCTGTCCTTATGTAAAATTTTGTGGGCTGGAAGTTGATCCCAAGCAAACCCCTTGAAGGCATCGGATTTGCCCTAAGCTGGTCCAGGAAACCGGGATAGAGGTCGGCTGCACGGCAGAGAGGAATTACCCTGCGAGGACCCATATTGACACTATTTTCCTTTACCCAGACATCACTGTCCCCGCCCATTGCAGAGGTCTCCATCTTGATAGCCTTCACCATTGTCTTCCAGCCACCGACAACAGCTCCCGATTCACTCATTTCGGGCACCCCGTTGATTATGACCGAAATATCGGTGCTGGTGCCACCCACATCGATAACGGCACAGGTATCATTCCCTGTCAAAAAGGAAGCACCTACAAGACTGCCTGCCGGGCCTGAAAAGATGGACTCGATCGGTTTTTCAAGTGCACTTCTGATACCAATTACCGAGCCATCACATTTGAGCATGAATATCTTTGCATCCATGCCCCTGCTCCTTATCTCGGATTCCACACTGGTCATGAACTTCTCGGTTACAGGGATCAACTGAGCGTTCAGAAATGCGGTCACTGCCCTCTCGAAAGCACCAAGTTCCTGCGAAAGCTCATGAGCACATACAATAGGAAGACCTGTGGATTCTTTTATGATCTCCTTGACCCTCAATTCATGTTCAGGGTTCCTTATACTGAAATACGAAGATACTGCAAATGCAGCCACCCTGCCCTTGACCCTTTCCGCAAATTCCCGCACAGCATCTTCATCAAGAGATGCAGTGGGGATACCATTGTAATTATGACCGCCCTCGACCTGCACATAGTGTTCGGTTGGAAGGTCCTGGTTCAGTTCATAACTACCCACAAGTATCAAGCCAACCGGGAAGCCCGTCCCTTCCAGAATACTGTTCGTTGACAAAGTGGTGGAAACAGACACCACTTTTATATCTTTCAGGTATTGTTCATCGATCCCATCAATTGCGTTCCTGATACCTCCTAGAGGATCAGGGTATGTCGTAAGCGCTTTGTTCGAAGAGATTATGACTTCATCAGAATCCCTAAGAAGGACTGCATCTGTATAAGTACCGCCTGCATCGATACCGAGACTGTATTTCATTCAAAATGACTCCTTTATGTTATAAATGAAAGTTTTTGTTCACTTCGGCTAATATAACCAAAACTATTGATAAAGAAAAAAATAACAGTACTTAAGCGTATCGTATTTGCATATCACTGTTAACTTTGAAAAACCGAATAAAGAGACGTTAAAAAGAGATAATCTGTTTTTAGATATAAACCTTATGCCATTTTTTAACTCTTATATTAGGCTTTTAAGGACCAAGGTCCAAGATTGTCTTGAACATATTTTCATAAATATATTGAGCTCGTAGTCGATTTATATAAATACATCGGCTTACATAGAGGATTCTGACGATAAATCGATAAGAGTGGGATAATCGAGTGGAAAATATGAAAAATGAGGACTTTTCGTGGGAAAATCACGAGTTAAAGGAATCTGATAGCGTCGGGAATATAGTAACAATTCCTGCGTTCGAGGGCACAGAAATACCTGAGAAGGGTCCACCCATACATAAGGAACAGCCGATAGAAGATACGATGAGAAATGATTTCAAAGAGCGTATTAGCATGATGCCATCCGATCATCGCTGTAAAAAAGAGTGACGAACATCAATCGCCACACTTTTTGTGGTCATATATCCCATATGCCATCAACGGAAGTAACAACAGTGCAAACCCGGTCTTCACTTCTTCGGGCATGACATCGCTCGCGCTTCCGACTATGGACAAAGCATCAATGTCCAGATATGAATAGACCATATCAAGAAGCAGACCACCCACAACTGCACAAACTGCAATTGAAGCCAGATAAACACCTGTCGATCTCCTGCCCAGATACTTCAGGACCATTGTAATAGTAGCTGCATTCGTTGCAGGCCCTGCAAGCAGGAAAACGAACGCTGCTCCGGGACTCATGCCCTTTGCAATAAGAACCGCTGCAAGAGGGGTCGAAGCGGTCGCACAGATGTAAAGGGGAATACCTACAACAATTGCAAGGAGCATCGAGACCATACCACCCCCAAGATGGGAACCAACGAGCTCCTCAGGTACCAGATATGTGATGATACCTGCAAGAACAATACCAATGATAAGCCAGTAGCTTATATCACCAAGCAGTTCCACGTATGCATACCTGATACCGGAGATGACCCTTCCGGAAAAGGTATCAGTATTTTCAGTTCCCGTAGACCCACATGAGTTACAACCACAGGAGGAGGAAAGAGCGGAGGAAGGTGTCGGTAATGAAGCCATTTCCAATATGTTCGTTGTCGGTCTTTTTTCAACATCTTTGCCTGAAACATGCTTAGGGGAGCGTAGAAGGTCTTCGGCGATCCCTGCCACCAATGCAGTAATGAAAGTCGCGATCGGCCGGAATATTGTCATTATGGGGTCGAGAAGGGCGTATGTGATGGCTATGGAATCCACACCTGTCTGGGGAGTGGATATCAAAAAAGACAAGGTTGCCCCATTTGTTGCACCTCTTTTTTTCAAGGACAGTGCTGCAGGGACCACCCCACAGGAACATAACGGCAGAGGCACACCGATCAGTGAAGCATTCAGTACTGAACGGAACTTCCCGGCGGAATGGCCCAGATATTGCATTATCTTTTCATCCGGTACAAAGACATGCAAGATCCCTGCAACTCCAAATCCCAGTAAAAGATAAGGTGCTGCTTCTGCAAGGACGTTCCAGGAACTTAAGCCGATACCAATGAGAATCTCCAGAATGGTTTCCAGGTAGGTCATTGAACACACCCCACAGCGTGACTGCGGGATAGTTCGAGCAGTGCTCTTACGTGCTCATCAGCAACTGAATAAACTGCAAAACGCCCGTCTTTCCTGACCCTGACAAGGTCAAGCTGGCGAAGAGTGCGAAGATTGTGAGAGATGGCAGATTGAGTCATCCCCAGGGCATGCTCCAGTTCACATACACACATGTCCTTCTCAAGGAGAAGGTACATTGTTGTTAATCGGGGTTCCGATTGTAAAGCATGGAATATATTGGATATCCTCAGTATCGCATCCTCATCTGGAAGATGAGAGACTATCGCATCAATGGCATCTTTATCAACACGCTCACAGGAAGCATCGCTTTGCATGAACGTATGAACATATGCTCATGCATATAATACTAATGCCGTCACACCCAGAACGACCGAACAGACCAAAACATCACGTGCGGTCATTTTCAGCTCGAACAAAGAGGTGCGAAAATTTCCCTGATAGCACCTGCTTTCCATTGCCATCGCCACATCATCGGCCATTCTCATGGAACCTTTCAATACCGGTATTGCAAGCGAAAGGGTCCCAGAGATGGGATTACGCCTGTACTTTGAACCACGCGACAGCTGGGAATCCTTTATCTGCCCCGCATACCACAGCAGATGAGGCACAAAATAAAGGGCTAGAGACATCATAGTCGCTATCTCGAAAGAGGTCACACCCACCCGCCTCAAAGGAAGCGGACGAAGTATTCTTTCAATCCCGGCAGTTATCACCGCCGGTCTTGTGGTCGAGGTCAACAAAGAGCCATAGAGAATTAAGAGGACGAACCTTACGGTGACCAACGAACCTTTCAAGAGCCCCTCATAGGTTGGTGAGAATTGAGAATTGAACAAAGCCGCACCTTCGGTGAAGAAGGAATGGATCAGGAAAATAAAGACAAAGATAGGTAACAACGGCCGAACTGACATTATACCCGATAAGCCGGAACCTGCGAGGATCGTAAGCCCTACAAAAAGCAATGCAAATACGAGGAGATCAACAAGGGCAGATGATTTGAATATGAGAATACTTAGACACATTACCGAAAATATCTTGACACGCGGATCAAGTCCGTGAAGGATCGACTTGCCTGCAACATAGGAGAATAAGAAACCTTCCACCTGATCAGCCCCTTTTTTCCGACAATGCTCCAACGATCTCATTGAAAGCATCTTCCACGGAAAAGACCGTTTTCTTTACAGCCAGGCCGGAAGAGCTCAATTCCCTCATGAGTACGGTAATCTCCGGAGCCGGGAGGGACAGTGAGCTTAGATATTCTTCAGGAGTACCCTCAAAGACCATCTTACCTTCAGTCAGATATACGATCTTATCAGCCACACCGAGAACATCTTCAAGATGATGGGAGACCAGCACAATACCCACACCATTTTGTCTGAGCAGCTCAAGTGTTTTGAACAGGCGTTCCTTGTAGAATGTGCTCAGCCCTGATGTAGGTTCATCAAGGACCAGATAGTCAGGTGATGATGAAAGAACACCGGCAAGAGCCACAAGTCTCATTTCTCCCCCGCTCAGACTAAAAGGGGAACTTCCAAGAATATCGGAACTAAGACCTACTTTTTCAATTGCGTCATGTACACAATGTTCCAATTCATCCCCTTTCATACCAAAATTCGAGGGACCGTAAGCAATATCCTCAAAAACGGTCTTGCAGAACAATTGTTTTGAAGGCTGTTGGAACAGGACACCGACCTTTCTGCATACCTCTTTTTTTGAAGATGCAAGCCCGTCCACGGTCACATTTCCAGATAGTGGGACCAACAGCCCATTGAGATGCTTGATGAGAGTTGTCTTGCCACAACCAACGTTACCAATGATACCGACAAACTCACCTTTACCCACTGAAAAGGTCACATCCTTCAATATCGTGAGCCTTTTTTTTCCTTTCCCATATGAGAAATGCAGCCCATTCACCTCGATGGACATATTTCCTCCTTCAAGGATAAAGCATCCATAGGGAACACGTCAGGGGAGATCATACCTGCGTCCTGTAATCTGAAGGCAAGTTCCAGATGTGGAGGAACTTTTCTACCTGATGCATATATCTCACGAAATACATCCCAAGGTGTGCCGTCACTTGCAATATAACCATTTTCAAGTACGATGACCCTATCAGCAAACAAAGCTTCTTCCATATGATGCGTTACATAGACCACGGTCTTTCCCCTTTTGTTGAGCTGCCGTACAATGTCAATGATCTGAGAACGTGAATCCGAATCCAGCATGGAAGTCACTTCATCGAATATCAGTATCTCAGGGACCATCGCCAGAACCCCGGCAATCGCTGTTTTCTGTAATTGTCCCCCACTTAAGGACATGAGAAGAGAGTCTTCAAGACATTCCAACCCTACATTTGCAATGGCATTTGTAACACGCAGTCTTATCTCATCGCTCTCCAGTGCAAGGTTCTCAGGGCCGAATGCAACATCCTCTTCAACTGTTGCACCCACTGCCTGAGAGTGAGGGTCCTGAAAGACCATCCCGACCGTTTGTCGTATCTTCCAGATATCTGCAGGAGATGCAGTATCCATCCCACATACAGATACGACTCCCTGAGAAGGCTTCAAAAGCCCGTTCATGTGACGTATGAGAGTGGATTTACCACTACCATTATCGCCAAGAATGGTTGTGAATGACCCATTTTCTATCCGAATATAGATGTCATCAAGCACTTTATTACCATTCGGATAGATGTAACTTACACCCTTTAGCTCTATCATTAGAGTACCTTTTCAGATCATATTTTGTATTTTGTCGCAATGCCCGTTGCAACTGCGATCTTTACAATGCCGGGCAGAATGAATGGGAGGAAACCCACAGTTACCGCCTGCATGAATGACATATCTGCAACTATCATCAGATGAGCCAGGCCGAAACAGAAGATGACAACGGAACCGATAGTTACAAAGATACCGTTCTTCAATAAATTATTGCAGCCGTTCATCTCAAAGAGATAACCAATGATGAATGCCGCTGCGATGAAACCTATGAGGTATCCCCCAGTAGGACCAAGGATGACACCGAGACCGGAACCGCCGTTGGAGAATACGGGCAAGCCGGCAATACCGAGAAGAACATAAACTACCATACTTAGCCCACCCCATTTACTGCCAAGCATTGCGCCTGCCATCAGGACGAATACCATCTGAAGAGTGAACGGGATAGGACCAAGAGGGACAGTGATGTAGGCACCGATAGAGGTCAGTGCTGCAAATAACGAGGCATATACCATTTTTCTGATATCCGTATTTGAACTTACCATATCAGGCCCTTTATGTTTATTGCTGTTAACCATGGTTCGTTGAGTGGTTAACATTTGATAAATAGCTTACGATTATCCCAAACTTTCAGTAAAACAGATATTTAGTAAAAAGCAGTGAAAAAAGATAGAATGTGCCGGCAAGACCGGCACGTAGTAAGGTTTTGAAATGGACTCAGTATGCAGCGTCCATATCAAGGTCAGGCATGTCAGGCAGACCGCCAGGACCCATACCCTGGTTCGCGCTGCCAGTTGAAGCTACGACATCATCGATCCTGAGGATCATGACAGTTGCTTCCATTGCAGCGTTTATAGCCTGGGTCTTTATTCGGAGTGGCTCGATCACATCGTTTTCCCACATGTCGACTACCTCGCCAGTGTAAACATTAAGACCTGCGTTCTTGTTACCCTTCTCATGCTGGGAACGTAGTTCCACCATCATGTCAATTGGGTCAAGACCTGCATTCTCTGCGAGTGCCTCAGGAATCACTTCAAGAGCTTCTGCAAACTTGCTGACAGCAAGCTGCTCCCTTCCCTTGAGAGTGGATGCATACTCACTGAGTCTGAGTGAAAGTTCGATCTCAGATGAACCGCCACCGACCACGATCTTGCCATCTTCGATGACAACACCGACAACATGCAAAGCATCGTTCAATGCACGATCAAGTGAATCGACAACGTGTTCGGTACCGCCGTGGAGAAGTACTGTAACAGCCTTGGAGTTCTGGCAACCTGTAACATAGGTCATCTTGCCGCCCTTTACTTCTTTCTCCTCCACCAGACCTGCTGTGCCTACATCTGCAGTAGTGATCTGATCAAGGTCCTGGATAATTGTTCCACCGGTTACCTTGCTGAGTCTCTTAAGATCGCTCTTCTTTACCCTTCTGACAGCATAGATACCTGCTTTCTCGATGTAGTACTGTGCCATATCATCGATACCTTTCTGGCAGAATACCACATTTGCGCCGCTTGCGATGACCTTCTCAGCCATCTCCTTCATCATTTTCTCTTCCTGGTCCAGGAACAACTGCATCTGGCCCGGGGATGTGATCTTGATCTCAGAGTCCATCTCGGTCTTTCTGAACTCGACAGGGCAGCTTAACAGAAGGATCTTTGCGTTCTCTACCTTCTCAGGCATATTTGGGTGTGAGCGTTCCTTGTCAATTACAAGACCATCTACAAGCTCGGAATCATCAATGCTTCCGCCTGCGCGCTTCTCGATCTTGATGTTCTCAAGGACATTGACCTTAAAGCCATCCTCTTCCTCTTCGACTATTGAACGAACTGCTTTGACCGTAAGAGCTGAGAGCGTCTCTTTGTATGACTCAGCGCCCTTTCCGGTGATAGCTGTTCCAGCGATCTTTATCAGAGCCGCTTCATCGTCTGGAGAAATAGCAATAGTGATAGTTTCCAGGATCTCACGGCATTTCTCTGCAGCATGTCTGTAACCTTCGGATATGATGGTTGGGTGGACTCCCTTCATGATAAGTTCTTCTGCCTTTGAAAGCAATTCTCCAGAAAGAACTGCAACAGTAGTTGTTCCGTCCCCGACCTCAGCATCCTGTGTCTTGGATACTTCCACGATCATCTTAGCTGCAGGGTGCTGGATATCCATTTCCTTCAAGATGGTAGCACCATCGTTTGTGATAACAATGTCACCCATGGAGTCCACAAGCATCTTGTCCATTCCCTTAGGACCAAGTGTTGTGCGGACTGCACTTGCAACTGCCTTTCCTGCAAGGATATTGTTACTTTGTGCATCCCTGCCCTGAATTCTCAGATTTGGTGTGATATTTAGACCTCCTTAATAGCATTGATAAAGAAAATCAATTATTTGAATATTTGAGATATTACACATTATGTGCTCAATCTGTTCGTTCTAAATGAATGAACTTCTATATAAGTATAACCAGTATTAGAATGTAGGAAAGTATGTGATAAACTGAAAATAAGTGAAGCGACCCAAACCCACATTACACTGTGATGTCGATAATCACAAGCCACCATTGCATGTGCTTTACCGGACAGGCAATAATAACAATGACAAAAAACAGATCCTGCGTAAACAAACTGCAGTTATGAAGATCAGCACGTTTATGAACTTGTAATTTACAAGCTTCATGATTAAATTGATATAAAACAAGACCCCGCTTGAAGTTAATTAAAATACTCCAAGCAGAGTGAAAGTCTTTGACTTCCAAATAGATCTGGTACGTCCCGACCGAGAATCGAACTCGGGTCTAAGGCTCCGCAAGCCCCAAGGATATCCTCTACCCTACCGAGACAAGTTAGACAGACTTCCTAATAACTTCCTGCAATATAAACATTACTCATAGAAGCAACTTCATAGAAGCAACTTCATAAAGCATTTCCATTGCCTGGCCCCCATTAACAAACGTTAAATGCTTCAAGGATGATTGGTAAAGCATGTCAATGACCATAGGCCTTGCAGGAAAACCAAATGCAGGTAAATCAACTTTTTTCAAAGCTGCTACCCTTGCAGATGTCGAGATAGCGAATTATCCGTTCACCACAATCAATGCGAACAAAGGAGTAACTTATGTAAGGGCAGTCTGCCCATGCACAGAACGGGACAAACGCTGTGGCAACTGTCAGGACGGTATAAGGTACGTACCTATTGAGATCATAGACGTCGCAGGACTTGTACCCGATGCACACATGGGACGCGGCCTTGGTAATACGTTCCTTGACGAGCTTAGACAGGCACAGGCCATAATACACGTAATAGACGCATCCGGAGGCACAGATATCGAAGGAAACCCTGTGGACATAGGAGAGCACGATCCACTGGAGGATGTTAACTTCCTGAACCGCGAGATAGCAATGTGGATGACAGGTATCCTGAAAAAGAACTGGGACAAGCTTTCACGAAAGATAAGGGCCGAAGGCATGAAGATGGAACAGGCCGTTTCAGACCAGCTCCTGGGTGCAGGTGTCAATGAATCCCAAGCACGCCAGGCCCTGCTTGCTTGCAAAATGCCTGAAGAATGCACCCAGTGGACAGATGAAGATATGGCAAAGCTTTGTGAGACCATACGTGCCATCACCAAACCTACGATGATAGCAGCCAACAAGATAGATGTCGCGCCTGAGGAGAACATAAAAGCTCTCGAAGAACTTGACATCATGGTAGTACCCACAAGTGCTGCAGCAGAACTTGCATTGAGATCAGCTGCAAAGAACGGCATAATAAGTTATAACCCAGGAGACATGGATTTCGAGATAATCTCCGACAAGGTCAACGAAGCACAGAAAAAAGGACTTCAAAGCCTGAAAGAGATGATCACCACCCTAGGAACCGGTGGAGCCGGCATACAGGAGTGCATCAACAGAGCCGTTTTTGACCTTCTTGAACTGATAGTGGTATATCCGGTGGAAGATGAAGGAAAATGGGCAGACAAGAACGACAGAATGCTCCCTGACGCTTTCCTCATGAAGAAAGGTTCTACCCCACACGACCTGGCATACCGTGTCCACACTGATATCGGAGACCGGTTCCTCTATGCTGTTGACGGAAAAACAAAGATGAGACTCGGAGAAAAGCATGAGCTGAAAAACGGCGATGTTGTAAAGATAGTCTCAACTGCAAAATAAGTACAAGTTCCATTCAATAATAAGGATAAAGCTGGCGTTACATGATAAGGGCACTCTACGAACGATACTTGTTGAACCAGATCAACGGGATGCAAGGGCAAATACCAGAACATATCACAATGATACTTTCAGAATCCGATCTGCTTGATGATAGCGGAAAAGAGAAACTGGGTGCATTCCTGAAATGGTGTTTTGCCCTTGAGATCAAAATAATAAGTATTTACGTGGATGTCCTTGATGTTAAAGAAGAAGCAAAAACAAAGATAGTATCGCTGCTTTTGGATGAATTGAAAGAGATAATGGCCCCTTTGCCTGAAAATGTTGGATTCGACATATACAATGAAAAAGGAGAGCTTATCGAAAATAAAGTGGGTGACACCCACCGGGTACATTTCTCTGTCGGATTTGGCGGAAAGAACGAGATAACAAAGGCGATCACTTCCATCCTTCATGATGTGAAAGATGAGAGATTGAGACCTGCGGACATCGATGAAAATACCATCGAATCCCATTTGACAGTACGCGAAGAGCCCGACATTATAATTCGTGCAGGCGGAAAGCACCTTTCGAATTTTCTTCTATGGCAATCCGCTTATTCTGAACTCTATTTTACCGATGTGAACTGGCACGGCCTCAGAAGAATGGACATACTTAGGATCATAAGGGATTACCAAAAAAGACAGCGCCGCTTTGGCAAATGATCAAGTTCTCCTTTCCATAACAATCGCATTATCGTCAGGATAATAGTCAGGAATGGTCGCTACCGCCTCGAACCCATTGGCAAGATAGAAATCCTGTGCAGTTTTGTTCTTCTCCCTCACTTCCAGCCGTACAAGAGGAAAAGAGTTCACCTTTGCAAGCAGCATGCAGCTATCTAAAAGACAAGAACCGATATTTATCCGCCTGTACTCCGTATGTATCGCAATACTTGCCAGATGAGCATCATCCGCTATTACGACAAGGATCGCATACCCGCAGATCGAACCGTCTTCCTCGAACACAATAAAACCGGGATGATGAACATAAGACCTGAATGTACGCATGTCCCAGGGCTCAGCAAAGGACAGGTTCTCTATATCTACGACTGCCGGCAGATCCGACCTTGTGGCGGTTCTTATCATATAATGCCAGTATGGGCGTCATGGATTATAAATATCTGGAAATATCCTAAAGGGTTCTATACTTATAGAAGACAGGACAACCAGTCAGTGATGCCAGTTTATTCTGTGATAGCCTGCCCTAAATGTCGCAGGTCTGCACAGCTCATAGAAGATAAAAGTGCAAAGACCACAAAATGTCAACTTTGCGGAACTACCCTACAGATAAGGAAACTACGGGTGTTCCATACGGGTGAAGACATTGAAGAAGCAAGAGCTGTGCGCACAAAGATACAGGCACAGCTTATCGGGGAAAAGCAAAGCACAACGATGAACGACCTCAAATGTCCCACATTTGGAAAGGAACTTAGTTCATTATCGCCACCCAGAGATGATGAATCAAGATCCAAAAATATGGATAAAACATTCAAACCGAACACATTATCCAAGATCAAGACTCCAATCGATAATGTTCGCAGAAAAAAGAATAATGCGGAAAAGGACATGATGTCCATCCTTGAAAGCAGACCAGAAGGAATGAAAGTGTCCGAGTTTTCCTCCATTGCTTTAGAAATGGACGTTGATGAAGCAAAATTCAAGGATACCCTTGAAAAGATGAGAAGTTCAGCACAGATATACTTCCCAAAAAAAGGGCATGTTAAAATTGTCCAATGAATTGAATTTTATACATCTTTTTCATTCAGAACACATAAGATATATCTAAAATAACCACATAATAGTATAGTTCAATGGACTGCCCACAGGGCGAATGCAAAAGTCCTTTCACAATTACAAGGTTAGAATATGTCCGATACGACCACACTTGACATTATAGAACTGCTACTTACAGCAGAGATCTACAACAAATATCCGGAAATGGATGTGAATGATCTTCCGAAGAGCATAAGGAAGAACTACTGGAGCCGCACGCACAAAGGAGTGCCAAAGCCTATCACTGTAACCCGCAAGGACATTGAGGGGCTTTTTGCCATCAAAGAGCTTAAAGGACAGGTTCTGTCATTGCCTTTTATCGACATCGATGAGCTCACATCAAAAATGAAGTTCACTTCCTTTGATGTGGGAGCAGACTGGTTCCATAAACAGGAGTCAGCAGGCGAAAGAATAGATGCGAACCCGGTTCTGGCATATTACTACGAAGAGAAAAAGAGCTCCGAGACTGCCAATTATAAAAAGGCACTAGCTTCAACCGGACCAAAAGAAGTCGACAGGGAATGGATAGAGTCCCTTATAAGCGAAATATCTGAGGAAGAAGGCGGCGAAGATATGCTTAAGCTGGTGCAAATAATCGCCCCGGAGGATATTGCCCAGCCGATGAGATATATGGTCCTTACAGAAGATCAGAAGGAAGAGATCGAAAAGATAGTCAAGGCCATACAATACCGCGAGCATCTTAAAAAGATAGGATTGTATGACATCGGAAAGATCCTGATGGTAGGTCCACCAGGCACTGGAAAGACATCCGTGGCAAAAGCAATGTCCGAACGCCTTTCAATACCTTTTGTCGAGGTGAGGCTGTCCATGATAACCGATCAATACCTTGGCGAGACCGCAAAGAACATCGATAGAGTGTTTGCACTTGCAAAGCGATTGAGCCCATGCATACTTTTCATCGACGAGTTCGATTTCGTTGCAAAGACAAGGGCATCCGATGAACATGCGGCATTGAAGAGAGCTGTCAACACCCTTCTTAAGGCCATAGATAGCATCAGTCTGACCAATGACGGAGTCCTCCTGATGGCAGCGACCAACCACCCCAGAATGCTGGATTCTGCGGCATGGAGAAGATTCGATGAGATAATGAACTTCCCATTACCAAACGAAAATATGAGAAAAGCTATCCTGGATATCGTGACCAAGGACATAGAAGGGGACTTCGACAATGCTGAGATAGCACCACTCACAGAAGGGTACTCCGGTTCTGACCTGAGAATGGTCATTAGGGAAAGTGTACTCAATGCTCTTGTGGGAGAGAGAACGGTCATCTCACAGGATGATCTGTTCAATGCTGTCCTCAAGTTCAACAAACGTGCCAACATCAAGTCCGATGAATACGTGGTAAATGAAGGAGGCGTCTGATATTTCATGAAGATAACACTTCTGGGCACAGGAGATGCTCCCGGAACACCGGTCATAGGTTGTGATTGTCCCGCATGTATCGATGCAATAAAGGGAACCAAGAGCAACCGTCTGCGGTTTTCCATACTCGTGGAATCAGATGAAGGTAAAGTCCTGATCGACACCAGTCCGGACATGCGGGAGCAGATGTTGCGAAAAGGGCTCAAGCATGTCGATGGCGTCATATGGACACATGGCCACTATGACCATTATACCGGATTCGGAGAATTCCATCGTGTCCAGTACAATGTGGATGTATATGGAGTAACAGAAACGCTGGACTATATTCTTGATTATGTCTCATTCCTCAGACCAAAACGGCATGACATACCGCTGAATACGTCCTTTGAACTGATAGGAATGGAGTTCACACTTTTCGAGGTGAACCACCCCCCTGCAAAGAAAGCGGTGGGCGTGATGATATGTGAAGGTGACAAAAAAGTGGTCATCAGCGGGGATACTGATGAGAACATCCCTGAAAAAAGCATTGAGATTATACAGAACCCTGATATTTTCATAGTGGATGCCATTATACCCCATGATGTAGGATTCCATGTAAAGAAACACATGGATGCAAAGGAAGCCATGGGAATGGCTGAAAGGATCAACGCAAAAAAGGTTGTAATGACCCATTTAAGCCATTACTTCAAACCTCACGATGAAGCCGTTAAAACATATCCACTGGGATATGACGGAATGGAACTTATCCTTTGATCATTACTTTTTATTTCCGCCCTTCCCATCCCCTGCCTTCTTCTCAATGAAAGCATCTTCAATGGATTTCCTTTCTTTACGGAGTTTCCTTCTTGCGGAGAGGTAATTTCCAAGTACCAGCAACACCCCACCGAATAGGATGCTCGTACCTATCAAAAGCAACCTTGGCGCAGATTCCGAATAGAACTTTATCATCACGGTCCTGTAGGGAAGGTCTTCTTCAGAGATCTCGACCTTAAGATATTCCCTTGCCATATTTGTAAAAGTACCGGACTTTGCATGAAGGTCATACCAGACCAGAACTTCACGACCTTGTTCATCGATGTATCGATCATCTGTGCCGGGAATTACCTTTCCAACGAAGGGATTGCCGGTAGTGTAACCTTCGGGTAGCACAAATCTTACCGTTGAATCATGAGTGGGAACATACATGAAATCCTGCCCTTTTGGATTATTGAGAGCAAAAGCAACGATCCCGGTAATGTTCTCATCGAATTCCATGACAAAGTGTTTCTGTCCCCGAATTACCTCATCCTCAAGAGTATAGTTGAAAACAGGAAGGTCCTTCGGAGAAGATGATGCAAACATCTCAAAGGTCTCGGCTGAAGCAGAAACATTTTCGGACCTGTCCGCAAGGATCACAACGTTGGAAAGAATATCGCCTCCAGTATTGAAAACATCCTCCATTGGAACGATTTCTATCACCGAGGTTTCTGCCACCATATAAACAACGTTCGTACTTCCATTCCTTGAAAGGTAAAAAGTGGTCGTATTCAGATCTTCACTTTTATCGGAAGGACTATGAAAGACCTCCAGTTCATAATCAGAAGCTTCTACCGTTGCATTACTATTATCAGTCACAGGAGCAAGCTCATTGATGCAACCTGATGACATTATTGCAAGAATAAAGACCAATACCAATGTTATTGCTAATCTTTTCATGATACACATCGCAAAAGTTGTTCAAAAAATAATGGACACCATTACTAAAAAAGGTTGTTGAAAAAAAGAGGCACTCCCAGAAAGGGAGTGTGACCTAAATATGCTTAGTCTTCGTTCGGTATGCTCAGGAGAATACCAACATCTTCGAGAGCTTTTGATACTTCTTTGAATGCAATAAAGACCTCTTTCTTCTGCATTTCAACAGAATCGACTGGTGGTTCTGATGCGAACCAGATCTCCTTTTCATTCTCACCACGTGTGATAGAAACACAGGCAAGCATGTCAGCTTGGATGAGCCTGTAGACAGAATCAAGTCCGGTAGGAGTTACCCATACAGGATAAGCCTGTTTTAGCTGTCCTACGAACTTGCTCCAGTTCACTGTGGCTGAAGCTTCAAGCCTCAAATGCAGGTGTGCACGTTCCCCGGTGATCTGTTCATCGAGGGTCTTGAGGAAATTCTTATATTCCGAGGATTGATCATCGACCTTCTGTGCATCGTGGCTTGCCAATTCTTCTGCTGCATCCTTAAAGAACGGAGCAAGATTGATGACATTCGATGGCTTTGTCAGAAGGGATACGCCGAAGAAAGCAATTCCACTCAATCCCATTCCTACGATCACACCATGACTCATGAGAATTGGATGTACTGTCTCAAGATATGGGGGTGCCATAGGTGCGGTCATTAAAAGGTCATACACAGTAAATGATATCTGTGCCACAGCACCGATAACAAGCCCTGCTAATGCACCTTCTTTTGTCGCACGCTTCCAGTAAAGTCCACCCATGAGAGGGAAGAAGTAGGATGCACTTGCGATGAAAGTTGCAATGTGAATTGCATCGATGATACTGTTTATGAAGAACGAGGAAACTGTTGCTGCTGCAACGATGAAAAGAACGCTCAGTCTGTTAATGGTGAGCATCTGCTTCATTGTAGCATCCGGTTTGATAAATCTCTGGTAGATATCCCGTGAAACACATGATGCACCCGAGGTTGCAAAAGTATCCGCACAGGACATTGATGCTGCTGCAAGACCAATTGCACTAAGCCCGATCACAGCAGGAGAGAATGTTTCGACAATGAATGTCAGAAGTGCAGGTTCGGCCTGTGCCATTCCCATCGGGAAACCCATCGCAGATATCTCAGGATACAGCGAGTTCAGCCCAATGGCAATGAACGCACATGCAGTGAATACTACTGTGACAAGAAAAGAACCAAGTACAAGGCCATTCCTTGCAGATGTCGAATCTTTAGCTGCCCATACTTTCTGCCATGGGTCCTGTTCTGTTATCCATCCGGGGATGATAGCGAAAACGAAGATCAGCACCATCGGAATGCCTATGATGAACGGATTCCACCAGTCTGTGGGCACAGTTGAGATCAGGTCTGATGCGGAAGAGATATCCGCTGAACCGGAAGTTGCTGTCCCGATCGCCAGGAACGCCATTGCAAGAGCGAAGATGGAAAGGAAAACGAACTGCACAACATCGGTCCATACTACCGCACTGAGACCACCGAGGGTCACATAAGCTGAAACTGCAAGAGCAACGATGAGTGCCGCATATATCGGGTCCAGACCATAGAATATCTGCAACACAAGAGCGAATCCTTTGATATCGGCAACTGCGAAAAGGATCATTACGATAGTGATAATAATACCCACAGGAGCACGTATTGCAGAACTGTACCTCTGTTCAAGAAGTTCTGCCTGTGTGATAGCAGGTAGATTCTTGAACTTCTTGACAAAAATGGCGATTATAAGCAATGCCAGAATGTTAGGAGCTACAAAACCCCAAATGGAGCCCATTCCAAGTAGCATGAAGAAACCAATAACTGCTAATATTCCACCAGCGGTCAGCCATGATGCGGCAGAGGAAAATCCTATTCCTATTGTGCCGATCTTACGTCCTGCCAGCCAGAAATCAGTTACTGTTTTCTGCCTTTTTGTAAAGTACCAACCAATGCCTATGAGTCCACATATGTAAACTGCAAGCATTGCCATAAACAATTGATATCCATCCATAATTGAAACCTCTGATAATTAAATTTCAGCCCGCATGAATGCAGTACCTTGAACCATTAATATATTTTTAATACCCCATACAGGATACAAGGAACATACCTTATTTAATATATAAGTCCTTTCTAAAAGAAGAAGAAGAGATTACTTTGTCAAATTTGGCAGATACGGTCACTGAAAGGACATTTACATCCATTCATAGTGACGCATTACCTCAAGGTTCATGTCATACATCATACTGTTCTCAACATAACCGAAGAAGAAACATCCCTCACAATTTTTGGTCACTTCGTGCTGCTGTGAACGTGAACGTTTCCAAACATTTGCAATTCCTTCATTGATATTTCCCAGAGGTTCCCTGTGGACCCGACAATTCTCAATGGAACCATCGAGGGTCACATCAAGAATGAAATTATTGACATGACAATTGAATCCTTTTTTGAGGTCCTTTATCATTGAAAGATAACTTATGGAATTGATTATTGGATAACCCTGTCTTTTCATCTCGATGACACGATCGATAGTGCGCCGATATTTATCCATGTCACGAATACCCATCGATGACCAGACATCATCATCGATCCCTTTGAACTCATACATCGGCTCAAAGGATATCTTTACCCCAATGTCCTGTGCAAGTTGTACAAGCTCTTCAATATCATCGAGATTCTTCCCGCTTATTACACAGTTCATAAGAAGCGGATTCTTAAGTTTATCCTTCACATTCATTATAGTGTTAAGGAGAACATCAAGATCGACCCCTCTGATCTCTTTGTAACTTTTGGTGCCATCCACGGATACCGAGAGATAATCAAGGTCTTTAAGATCGTCAATCCTTTTCTCGAGAAGTTTGCCGTTAGTAATAAGAGAAGTTATCATGCCAAGCTCTTTGGCAAACCTGAGTATCTGAGGAAGGTCATCACGAAGAAGAGGTTCTACAGTCCATGCATTATAGACACCGATACCAAACGACCGGGCATCTTCAAGCATTTTGAATATAGAATCAAGGCTCATCTCTTGCCCGGGGTCCTTCCAATACTCGCAGAATTTACAACTCATGTTACATCTGGAATTGATCGCATGCGAAAGAACAAAGGGTCGTTTGCGAACCCTCATCTGCCAGACGGCGCGTGCAGCTATAATTGGTGAAAACTTGGACATGATGATCAGTGCTCAATTTTGGTGCTCTATATCTTGCAAAGGAGTTGATAAAACTTAGCACATACAGATCAACAATTTTGTAAAGAAAATTAGATGGAGAAAGTATTAAGGAGAGATCGCATATTGGGTCAAGCAGCATAATAAAAAGTATTTCACTTGCAAACATGAGCCAGGAACATAGAGCATCCCTCAATACGTCCATCGGCTTTCCTTATATGGTCCAGACTAATGTTTTTAGTGAACTCAATGAAGAACAGGACCGATATACAAGCAATATAACATTAGAAGAAACACTGGTCTTGATAGGGTTTTTGTTGAGATACATAGCTCAATGACTTGATAGAGTTTGAAGATGAGAAGGGCAATACGTTCATTTTTAGCATTCCGGGAAAATCTTCGTATTAATGATCAGAATATTCGAATTTTAGGACAATGTTTATAAGTAGAAAGATGTATGAGAAGTCTACTTAAAAACGTCAGAATATAGCCCATTATTATCAACATCCCAATAATTTTTTGAAATGGTTTGTGATGGGAAATAGTAAAATAAAGGCATTCAGTCTTTTTTTAAGCGTTAATTAACAGGTAATCATCATGGAATCATTCAAAAAATTAGGTATCGAGGATGCGATCTTAAGATCGATAGAGGACAAGAAATTTGAAGCCCCTACTGAAATTCAGGAAATGGCCATCCCTCTAATCCTTGAAGGAAAAGACATAATAGGTGGAGCTGCTACCGGATCAGGTAAGACGCTCGCTTTTGGATGTGGAATCATCCAGAAGATAGAAAAAGGAAATGGAATCAGAGCACTGGTCCTTACACCAACAAGAGAGTTGGCTGAGCAGGTTCAGAACTCATTGAAGGAATTTTCCAGACATAAACAATTGAGAGTAGCACCAATATACGGCGGTGTAGCTATCAATCCACAGATCCGTCAACTGGAAAGAGCGGATGTTGTTGTTGCAACCCCAGGAAGATTATTAGACCATATTGAAAGAGGAACTATCGACCTCGGAGATGTTGAGATTCTTGTCCTTGATGAAGCGGACAGAATGCTTGACATGGGATTCATTGATGATGTTGAAATGATCATCGACGAATGTCCTTCTGACAGACAGACAATGATGTTCTCAGCAACTGTTTCCAAAGACATCCAGTATTTATCAAGCAAATACATGAATAACCCTTCAAAGGTATTTGCGAAGGCATACGTGGATTCAGATAAACTGAAACAGGTATATATTGACGTTCCTAAGAAGATGAAGTTCTCACTTCTTGTACATCTCCTGAAGACTGAAAAATCAGGACTTGTGATGGTTTTCTGTAATACGAGAAGCAATGTTGATTTCGTACAGAAGAACCTGAGAAAGAATGACATTGATGCAATAGCCATCCATGGCGGACATACACAGGCAAAGAGAAAGAGCACACTGAGCAAGTTCCATTCCAGCAATGCACATGCACTTGTGTGTACAGATGTCGCTGCCAGAGGACTGGATATCCCTCATGTGTCCCATGTTTACAATTTCGACATTCCTGATGACCCCAGTGAATATGTTCACAGGATAGGAAGAACAGCAAGGGCTGGAAGAGAAGGAAAGGTCATCAATGTGGTCGCAGATGTGGATAAGGGCGGCTTTACAAGGCTCTCTAAAATGCACCGCAATTTCAAGATCGAGCGGGAAGACTTACCGAAATTCGAAAGGGTACTCATAAAAGATGATGACAAGGGCTCAAGGGACCATCGCGAGACCCGAGGCAGAAGAGAAGACCGCGGAAGAGGTGGCGGTCGTAGCAGTGGCGGCTATGGCGGTGGAGGCCGTAGCAGTGGCAGTGGCGGCGGTGACCGACGTAGCAGCAGCGGCGGCAGCAGCGGAGGTCGTAGCAGTGGCGG